>JANMGF010000017.1:0-15220 GCA_031374535.1 Polyangium sp. (in: bacteria) | reverse complement strand
CCGGGGTTCAGGTACTCGCACTTGACGTAGACGTCGCTCGCAATCCCCTCGGTCACCTTGTTCAGCTTGACGATGGGAGTCCGTCCGACGGCCTTCGTGATGTCACTCAGGGCGCCTCGCATCATGGGGAACTTTTCTAGTAGGCCACGCGCACCGATACAAGCTTTGTCGGCCTCGCGGCATCGCTCGCGTGGGGCGAGACGACGCCCCCGGACGGACGGGAAAAGTTGCCGCGTCGCCTCGCAAATGGCCTTACGCTGCGGGCTCGTCGCGCCGCGCTCCGCCCGAGCGCGCGAGGTGGCCCATCCATGGCCGATCGAGAGATACCCGCGAGATACGAGCTCATCGGAGCGGCACACGACGCGTCGAGGAGCCTGTTCCGCGCGCTCGATCGCGCCACGAGCAGGCCCGTCGCGTTCAAGATCCTCCGCGGCGCCTCCCTCGATGACGCGGCGCGTTTCGCGCGTGAGACGAGCATCCTCGCGACCCTCGATCACCAGGCGATCGTGCGGTACCTCGATCACGGCACGACCGAGGCGGGTGAGCCGTTTCTCGTCATGGAATGGCTCGAGGGCGAGACCCTCGCCGAGCGCCTCGCGCGGCCCGCGCCCCTCGCCCTGTCGGAGTCGATCACCATCGCGACGCGCGTCGCGGAGGCGCTCTCTGCCGTGCACGCGCTCGGGATCGTGCATCGCGACGTGAAACCCGAGAACGTCCTGCTCGTCTCGGGCAGGCCCGACGACGCGCGCCTCCTCGATTTCGGGATCGCCCGTGCGAAGAGCTACGCGCGCGCCTTGACGTGCGAGGGGCTCATCGTCGGCACGCTCGGATACATGGCTCCCGAGCAGGCGCGCGGCGACACCGAGGTCGACGCGAGGACGGACCTCTTCGCGCTTGGTTGCCTGCTTTTCGAATGCATCGGTCGCTGTCGGGCCTTCACGGGCGGGAGCGTGGGGGAGGTCTTCGCCAAGGTGCTCTCCGGGTCCTCGCCGCGCCTCTCCACGGTCGTGCCGGGTGTGCCGCCCGCGCTCGACGATCTCGTCGCGCGGCTGCTCCAGGAAGACCCGGCGTCGAGGCCGCAAAGCGCGGGGGGCGTGCTGCGCGCGCTCGCCGCGATCGACCTCGAGGATGTCGCCTCACCTCGCCCTTCGGACGCGCCGCCGTCGCTCACCGAGCGTGAGGTGCGCACGCGTGATGTCGGTGCGGCGCGGCCTTTCGGCGAGGCCTCGGGCGCGGCTGCCGGTGCGCCTTTCGTGGGCCGGGAGCGTGAGCTCGGGGTCCTGATCTCGGCGCTCGATGCGTGCGTGGAGAACGTGTCGCCACACGCGGTGCTCGTGACGGGCCCGCCGGGCATCGGCAAATCGCGCCTCGCGCGTGAGCTCGTGCGCGAGGCGCGGCGCCGCGGGATCACGAGCGTGGCGATCACGGAGGCGGGTCGTCTGGCGGCGGAGGCCTCGGTCGACTGCGCTGCGGCGTTCTCGGCGGCTCGCGCGTCGCGCCCCGCGATCGTGGTCGTCGATGATCTCCAGTGGTGCGACGCGCGCTCCGTCGACGCGCTCGCCGACGTTCTCTTGGAGCTCCACGATTGCCCGCTCTTCGTGCTCGCCCTCGCGCGGCCGGAGCTCTTCGACGAGTTCGGTCGAGCGGCCGGGGTGACGTTCAAGCAGGAGATCCCGCTCGCGCCGCTCTCGCGCAAGGCCGCGGCCGAGCTTGCGCGTGTGCTCCTCGGCGAGCAGGCCGATCCTGTGCGCGTGGACAAACTCGTCGATCGTGCTGCCGGGATCCCGCTGGTGCTCGAGGAGCTCTCGCGCGCCGAGCTCGACGGCCGCGGCGATGCGTTACCGATCTCGGCGCGTTCGCTCGTGGAGGCGCGTATCGGCGCGCTCGACGCCGAGGCGCGGCGCATGCTTCGTGCTGCAAGCATCTTCGGCGACGTCTTCTGGTCGGGGGGCCTCTCGGCGTTGCTCGGCCACACACGCACGACGGCCGAGAGCGGGCGCCTCCGCGTGCTCGTGGATCGAGGCTTCGTCGTGCCCCGCGCCGGCAGCCGTTTTCCCGGCGAGGCGGAGCTCGCCTTCCGTCACACCCTCGTGCGCGAGGCGGCCTACGGCATGCTCACCGACGCTGATCGCGCGCTCGGGCATGCGCTCGCCGGTGCTTGGCTCGAGACGAAGGGCGAGAGCCCCTCGAAATGATACAGTCAACGGGATGACGGACGCGCACGGCAAACGACAAGCCATCCTCGTCGCCGTCGCCGGGAAACCGGAATCGGTGCCCGCGGTCGTTTCCCCTCTCTCGCGCCTCGCACGTGCCGCGAGGATCATCCCCACGACAGCAGCCGAAGCGCTCCGCCGCGCGCCCGAGCTTGCCGCCAAGCTGGGCGGCGAAGGAGGCTGCCTCGTGCTCGGCGAGGACGTGCCCGAGGAGGCGGCGCGAAAGCTTTTCGAGGTGATGAACAGCGCGCGGGGCCGCGTGCGTTTCGTCGTCCCGAAGGCCCTCGCGAACGCGCTTTTCGGCACGCGATCGCGCGAGGTGATCGACGCGGGCGCGCTCGTGCTCGACCCCATGTTTCTCGCGCTCGTCGAGGAAGTGCGGCGCGAGTCGATGGGCCCTCTCGTGTGTTTGTCCGTGCGTTCGCCTGCGGGCCGCCGTGTGCGTCGCGCGGCCTCGACGCGTACGCCTTTCACCGGCGGCGCGCGGATCCCGTTTGCACTTGCCGACGAGGTCGCGGCGCGGATCTCCCGCCTCGCCGCGGTTCCTTTCACGCTCGCGGACGCGGTCGTGCCTGGCGCGGCGCGTGGGCTCGAGGTGACGGAGGTCGCCCCTCTTTCGGGCGCCGATCGGATCGTGTGCAACACCCGCATCGACGAGATCGTGGTCGAGGTGGATCTCGACGAAGAGATGCAGGGCGAAGGGCCGCTCGAAGTCGAGGTCGTCATGCGCCGCGGCACGCTCGTTTGCCGCTTCACCTCGCAGGGCGCTTCCCTCACGCGAAAGGCCCTCCTCCGAGACGGCCCCGTGCGCCCCGATATCGTACCGAGCCCCCTCGAAGTGGCCGCGCGCCATGCATTGGCCGCACCGAATCGCGAAGACGCGCCCTCGCCGGCCTCGCTCGCCGGCGCCGCCGTTTCCATCGCCACGGCACGCACGACCCTCGATCGCTATACGACCCGCGCGGCGAACCGTCCTCTCGAAATGGTCCTCGTGCACGTCCCGCGTTTTCGGAACAGCTACGACGAGCTTGAATTGCCCTCCCTCGCGGCGGCGCGCCTCGCGGCCTTCACCCGTGGCCACGGTTTTCCGACGCGCGTCTTCGATTTACAGATCACACACGCCGACGATCGGCTCGATTCTTTCGTGGACGACGCCGCCGTCGATGGCTGGCTCGCGGGCGCGGAGAGCCCCGCCGTCAAGGCCGCTGCCGAGCACATGTGGAGCTCGTTTGGCCTGGAGCTCGTGCGGGCCGCGGAGTCGGGCCATCGCGCGCTCGTGGGTTTTTCCATCGTCGATTACTTTGGTCATTTCCAGATGAACATCGCCGCGTGCCTCGCGCGGCTCGTCAAGGAGCGCACGGGTTTTCCCACGGTGCTCGGCGGCGAGCGGGATCAGGTCGACGGCGACCGCGCGCTCGCCACCGACAAAACCTTCGATTACGTGGTCGACGGCGACGGCGAGGTCCCGCTCCTCGGCCTCCTGCACCTCGAAGCCTATCGAGACCGCCGCGCGGCCGACATCCCGGGCGTCTGGTCCAGGAATGGCGCCGACATCAAGAAAAACAAGCTCATCCGCTCGCACCTCAACGCGATGCCGCGCCCCGATTTCGACGACGTGCCGTTCGAGCGTTACTACGGCAAACCCACCGAGCGCCTGCTCGACGCGCTCACGCGGGACGGCCTTTACGGCGGCGAACCCATCGAGCCCTTCGTTTATTTGCCTTATGGTTTCGTCAAGGGCTGCACAGCGAAATGCGAATTTTGCAGCTCGAAGGAATGGCTCGACGTCCAGTCGCCCGAGAAGACCGCCGACGAGCTCATGGCGCTCTCCGAGCGATACCGCGTCCGGGACTTCATGTTCCTGAACAACCTCGTGAACGTGAGCCCGCGCCTGCTCGAGCGCCTCTGCCGCAGGCTCGTCGATTCGAAGGCGGGCCTGCAATGGACCGACTCCTGCCGCCCCACCGACATCTCGGCCGAGCTCGCCGCGCTCATGCGCGAATCCGGCTGCCTGCTCCTCAATTACGGCGCCGAGAGCGGCAGCGACAAGATCCTGGAGCTCATGAAGAAAGGGCTCCTCTCGCGTGATATCGTCGACACGCTCCGGAACACGCATCGTGCTGGCATCATCAACCGGGTGAACTTCATCGCCGGGTATTTCCACGAGACCACGGAGGACGTCGACGCCACGGTCCGGATGGTGGAGACGCTCGCCGAGGAGATCGACATCGTCGGCTGTTTCCAGGGATTTTACCTGTTCCCCGGCATGGGCGTCGAGGCCGAGAAGGCGGGGATCGTGCTGCGCCCGGGCTTCGACCGGCTGAAGACGGGGCAGGTGACGCTGGCCTACGACGAGATCGGTGGAATGAAATGGGAGGACAAACGCGACACGATCGACGCCTCCCGCAATCGTATCCTCGCCCGCATGGAGGAGCTCGGGATCCGCACGCTCGACAAGATCAACGAGTATGATCTTTTCTGGATGTCGCGGCGTTACGACAAGGCGACGGTGACGCGGTATCTGCTCGAGGTGCCTCCGCGTCCCGTCGGGCGACGCAATCAGGCGGCGATGCCTCCGGGCGGACAACGAGGACGCGCGGACAGGGTCCCCAAGGGCACGGGGTATCTCGGCTGAGGTTTACCCGGACAAACGTCCGAACGGCAAGATCACGCCGAGCCGCGGCGAAGAGCGTCCGATGCGACGCGTGAAGGAGGCGCCGCGCACCTCGAAGGCGTCCTCCGTGCAGACGAGCTCTCCGCCGCCCTCGAACAACGCGCCAAAAAGCTTTCGCGCAAAAAGCTCCCCCTCGGCGTCGAGCGGGGCCGGGGCGGGGAGGAAACGCGCGGACTCGAAGGAGATCGAGGCGCCGTCCACGCGGGCGCCCTCGAATGCGACGGCGCGGGCCTCGTCGAGGTAAAGGACCGGGCGGGCGAGCGCGCGGGTGAGGGATTCGGCCTGCGCGGGGGGCAAGGAGGCGACGATTCGTTCGGCCAATACGATTGCGAGTGGACAGCCGAACGAGCACGGGGTGAAGGGGACGACGCGCCGCACGGCCACGTCGAGCAATGAATGAAAGCTCGCGCCGAGCGCACGTGTACGCGCGGCCGTGACGTACACGAGCGCGGCGTTGTTCCGGCGATCCGGGAGCGCCACGAAGGCGGCCGTGCAACAGGGCGGATACCCGAGCAGCTCACCGATCGCCTCGGCGTTCCGGGACGAACCCTGCTCCCACAGCAAAGCGGCCCGCTCGGCGAGCGCGGGGTTTCGCGAGAAAAACGCGTGGACGCTCGCCTCGCTCGGCGCCGCGTCGTCGTAGATACGCCGTCCCGTCGCGCCCTCCACGGCGACGGGCGTCGCGCGAGCACCGGCAAGGACCACCTCCGCGTCCGCGTGGCGCGCACGCACGGCATCGAGCGAGCGGACAGGGACGACCAGATACAGCACGGGTTTGTCCCCGTTCGCGAAGGCGACCTCCTCCATGTTCTCGGACAAACCCGGTACGGACGCGTCGAGGAGAAGCGGCACCGCGGCCTGCGCGGCCTCCTCCCATGCCGCATCGACGTCGAGCCCGATCGCCGCCGCGCGCTTGTTCTGCCCCGCTGCTGCGCGCAGAGCCGTCTCCCACGCGTCGGCCTCGGGCGCGCCCACCTGCATACGTTCGTCCCCGGTGGGCGCGCGTCCGTACCCTCGCGCGTCGTCATGCAGGAAAAGCTCGACCGCGAGGCTCCGTGCGCGCGCGGCAAGCTCCTTCACCCGGGCCTCGTCGAGCGCGCCGCGACGCAGGATGACGAGCGGGACACCTCGTTCGAAGCACAAGCTCGCGCGGAAAAACCCTTCGTCCCCGCCCGTGGTCACGATGGCCGCGCGCGGACGCTTCGCGAGCAGCGCCTCGATGCCTGCGACGCCGCCGTCTTTCGGCTCGGCGAGCACATCCTCGCCCGACGCGAGCGAGATCGGGCCTTTGCCGAGGAGGATGACGGGCTGTCCCACCCGGTGTAGCCTACGGATTTCCGGCCCCCGATGCGATCCTTGCCGCTCGTTCGCGAGGCGGATTTGCCGCCCTCCTTGCCCGCCCCCGAGGCGCGAGGCGAGGTCGCGCTTCCAGCGGCCGTGCTCAGCCTGCACAGCCACCGCGATCGGTCGTTCCTCGACGACGTGAGCCTGCACCACGTCGCAGGCGCGATGCGCGCCGCGGGCCTCGCGGGGGACCTCGTCGTCGCGTATCTGCCGCGCGGCGCCGAATCCCTGGAGCAGAGTGAAGCGTGGGACGCGCTCATCCAGGCGCTGCGTCCCTATCCGACGATCCTTTACGAGAGGCTCTGGAGCGCGGCGATCGTCACGCGGATCGCGCGGGATTTGCCCCACGTGACGCTGGTCCGTCTCCTCGGCGAGCACGACCTTTCCGACGCCCCGGCAAACCATGTTTGTCCGGCAGAACCCGCGGCCGTGGTCGCGCTCCTCTCGGCGCTCGCAGGCCGCGATCCTCCCCGCGAGCCGCTGCCACGTCATGCGCCGAACCTGCGGCCCGTGTACGCGACGGAGGACGCTCGGCCGCGTTTTTCCTCGTTTCCGATCACGGGCAACACGGGTTGCCCTTACCAGGCCGATGCGCGGCAGAACCCGCTCTTTCAGGGCACGAAGATCCCCGAGGGCGCGGGTAAGGGGTGCGCGTTTTGCACCACGGGCAATCATTACGAGTACAAACCGCGGGACGAGGCGCTCGCGTGGGCGCTCCTCCAGCTCCGGTACCTGCGCGCCAATGCGCCCGAGATCCAGGCCATCGTGCTCCGCGACCAGAACCCATTTTATTACCTCACGGAGCTCGTCGAGGCGGCCGAGGCCGAAAAGCTCGGGCCTTTCACGCTGCTCATCGAGTCACGCGCCGACTGGTGGCTCCAGAACGAGGCCCGCTTCACGCGTGCGCTCGCCTCGGCGCGGCGCTCGTCGATCCGCCTCGCGCCTTTCCTCGTCGGCGTGGAGAACTTCTCGCAGCCCGAGCTCGACCGTTTCAACAAGGGCGCGACGCAGGAGACGCTCGTCCGTTTCCTCGAATCGCTGCGACGCTGGAACGCCGATTACGCGCCCGCGATGGACCTCTCGCACGCGGCCTTCGGCTTCATCCTGTTCACGCCGTGGACCACGCTTTCCGACCTCCGGACAAACCTCGCGTGTATGCGACGCACCGGCATGCACGAGCTGCGCGGACACCTGCTCCTCTCGCGCGTGCGCCTTTATCCCGACACGGCGCTTTACTGGCTCGCCGAGCGCGACGGGCTCCTCGCCGACGCGTACGAGAGCCCCGAGGACGACGCGAGCGCGCGTTATGGATACCTTCCCTCGCGGCCATGGCGGTTTTTGGACAAACGCGTGCGTCGCGTGGCCGAGCTCGCCGCGGAGTCGATCCGACAGCGCGGGGGTCGCGACGAGCTTTCGCTCTTCGAGACGTTGCTCGCGCTCGTCTCGTCCGCGGCCGATCCGGCGCTCGTGTCGGTGGAGGATGTCGAGCGGGCGAAACAATCGAAAGGCGGCACGCGAAGCCGGGACGTGGCCGAGACGAAAGGCGTCGCCTTCCGGGATCCGCCGAGCGTCGAGGCCGAAGCAGCTTCGATGAAACGCGCCCTCGCCCAGGCGCTCGTGAACGCGCCCTCGCTCCCCGTGCACCTGCCCGCGTTTGGTTTGTCCTTGCTCGATGTGAATGGGGACAAACGTCACCTCGAGATCGTCCTCGGCAAACGGGATCCGGTCGCGCGGCTCAAGCTCGGCTGGGACAAGGCGCATGGCAAAGCCACGGTGGAGGTTTGTCCGACCGCCCCCGAGGCCCAGCGATGGGCGAAGGCGTTCGAGGCGATGGCGGCGCGGCTCGTCCTTTCGACGACGGCCGAGCGGTGGGAGCGGGCGACGGCGATCGCAAAGGATCTCGCGGGGCTGCCCGTGGGCGTGCCTCTCGGATTTTTTCGCCAGCTCGTGGCCGGCATGGATCCGCCCGAGGGGCTCGTGCGCACGGGGTTCGGCTGCAACCAGGACTGCGGCATGTGCTGGCAGGGCCGCGATTGGGGGCGCTACGGGCCCGAGCAGGTCCTTCGATGGATCGAAGATTTATGGGCGGCCGGCGCGCGTTCGCTCATCGTCTCGGGCGGCGAGCCGATGCTCGACCCGGAGCTCCTTCGTTACGTGGAGCGGGCGCGTTCGCTCGGTTTTTCCTGGGTAACGCTCGAGACAAACGCGATCCAGGCGAGCAAGCCAGGGTTTGCCTCGCGCCTGGCGAAGGCGGGCGTGACGCAGGCTTTCGTCTCTCTCCATAGCGGAGATCCGGCGGTCTCGGATGCGATCACGCGGGCGCCCGGCACGCACGAGCGCACGGTGCGGGGTATCCAGGCGTTGCTCGACGCGGGGATCCCGGTTGTCCTGAACGCCGTGATGACGGCGGAGGGCATCGACAAACTCGGCGAGCTGCCCGATTTCATCCATGACACGTTCGGCCGCCATCCGAAGCTCCAGAGCCTCATGATCTCGTACCCGACCATGCCTTTCGAGCGCGCGCTGCTCGGGACGATCGTGCCCGATCCCGCGCGCCTGCGGGCCGCGTTGCGGAGGGCGATCGATCGCGCGTTTGTCCTGGGGATCGTGGTGCGTGGGCTCGACGGGCCTTGTGGGCCGCCGCTCTGCGCTTTCGACGCCGACGAACGTATCATCTCGGGAAAACCCATCCCCGGGCCGGTCGAATTTCGCCGCAAGTTGCCCGCGTGTGAGCGCTGCGCGGTGCAATCGGCGTGTTTTGGCGTTCGCCACGTGGACGTGGAGATGTTTGGCGAGACGAGCGTCGCGCCGCTCGAGCGCTGGCCGTCGCGGCCCTTCTGAAGGCGTGAAAAGAACGGGGCCGCCCGGAGGCGACCCCTATTCTTGGCAGGGGTTGGGGAGGGGAATCAGCGCTTTCGCAGGCCGAGCTGGACCTGGAGCTGACGGCGGAGCTTGCGTACCTGATCGGCGGGGAGCTTGCGAACGAGCTCCGCGGCGTGCGCGCGCTCGTCTTCCCCGGGGAAGGTCAGCAAGTAGAGCGGAGGCAACGAGAGCCCCCGGGAGAGCCGGGAGATCGTCTGGATGGTGATGGCTGCGAGCCCGTGTTCGACGCTGGAAAGGTGTCCTTTCGATAGCTCGCTCGCGTCCGCGAGCTCGGCCAGGGACATGCCTCTTTCCAGTCGAAGCTCACGGATGCGAGAGCCAACCAGCGTAGCGAAAGGATCCGGAACGGTTCGTCGCGGCATGGAGTTTTTTCCGGGACGTCCTCACGGACAATCCCGCCGGCCCTCCTCGTGCCGGATCAAGTAAGTGGTTGATTGCTGGACCTCGAGCCTGGTTTGTCTTCGGGCGGGCGCCGGTCCCACGTCCACCCTGTTATGCTTTTGGGCGAGCACGACTCTACTATGCACTGTTCCGACGAACCTGGGCACAGGAAAATACGGCTTCATTGAGGGGCTCGCCCCGCCCCGCCCCGTCCCCCGTTTGTCGAAGGCGCTCATTGTTGTTAGTTGTAACACGTGTCGATGCATGCGCGCACGCTCCCCTCCCGAGGCGAGCTGTCGCCTCGGCTTCCCACAGACGCGCGGAGAAACGCAGCGGTCTACGCGCGTCTTCCCAAAGATTTCGATGATGCGGCGCGTTCCGCCGATGACGCGCCGAACCCCGCATCCGAGGTCGATCGTTATGATCCGTTCGGCCGAACCCCCCACGCCCCATGCGTTCGAGACGCCTCGGGTGCGAAAAGGACGTGGCAGTCGTACGGTCGCTTCGACCGGGGCGAGGGAGAATCGAAGTCGGCTAGCGGGCGGGGCCCTGCGTGGCGCGCGGCAAGATGCGTCGCAGTCGGCCGGCAATCTCCATGACGGCAGCCTCGCCTTTGACCGAGCCCTCGATGCGCCGATCCGAGGCAGTACCGTCATCGTTTGGCGCGACAAATAGAGGGATGAGCTTCGATACGTACCCGGCGACGGCGAGCCGCTCGGCGTCACGGTCGAGGTCGAACTCGAGGACACGCAGGCGGGGAAAGACGTCGTCGAGCTCGCCCTTCTCGGCAGCGTGATGGAACCGCTGGCAGGGCTCACACCACACTGCGCCCACGTAGACGAGAAGATCACGTCCGTCCGTGCGGGCACGTTCGAGCTCACGACGCACGATCGTGGCGACGTCCTCCCCCGCCGTCGCAACCACCCACTCGACACGACCCTTCGACGCAGCCGATGCAAGAGGCTTGGCCTCGGGAAGAGGGGTTTGTTCGTTCGAACAAGCCGTGACCGCAAAAAGAGCGGCCATGGAGAACGCCAGCGCTGAAGTTTTCGAGAACGAGGCGGCCTTCATGGACACGCAATGTACCACGCGAAAAACGAAGGATGACGCGGGGTATCAGCGCAGGAGCGGCGCGTTCGCTCGGCTCGAAGCGGAAGTGGAGCAGCGAGCGCCGTGCCTTGCCAGGGGCCCGCCGAGAGGCGCATCCTTCGGCGGATATGGGGCGCGGCGACGACATCACGTTCACGGCGAAGCTCGGGGATCGGGAGCATTTTCCGGACCTCGAGCCGCTCGTTTATGCAAACCACGCGGCCATCTCGCCGCCATCCTGGCCCGTGCGCCGCGCGATGCAAAACGCGATGGTCGACTGGGGGAAGCGCGGGGCGCAGGCCTTCGGGACCTACGGGGCGCAACGATCACGGCTGCGGGAGAAGCTCGCGCGGCTCCTCGGCGCATCGAGCGAAGAGATCGCGTTCCTGCCGAACACGTCGTCAGGCGTGACGGCGATCGCGCTCTCGTTCCCGTGGAAACCAGGCGATCGGGTGATCCTGTTCGAAGGGGAGTTCCCGGCGAACGTGACGCCGTGGCAACGCGCCGCCGAGCTGTTCGGGCTCGAGGTCGTGTTCCTTTCGGTGAACGATTTCCAGGAGAGCGAGGAGCGCGGGCTCGAGCGGCTCGCGGAGGCGCTCGGGAAGGGCGCGCGGCTCGTGGCGGTGAGCGCGGTGCAGTTTCAGACGGGGCTGCGGATGCCGATCGCGGAGATGGCGCGGCTCTGTCACGCGTCTTCCGCGGAGCTCTTCGTCGACGGGATCCAGGCGACCGGCGTGGTGCCGGTGGACGTGCGCGCGCTCGGGATCGATTACTGGGCGTCGGGCGGGCACAAGTGGTTGATGGGGCCCGAGGGGACGGGGATGCTTTATGTGCGGAAGGAGCGCATCGCAGGGTTGAAGTCGCACCTGGCCGGGTGGCTCAGCCACGAGGATGCGGTGCGTTTCCTGCTCGAGGGGCCAGGGCACATGCGGTACGACCGGCCGTTCAAGCAACGCGCGGACGTGTTCGAGGTCGGCTGCATCAACGCGATCGGGCTCGTGGGGCTCGAAGTCGCGGTGGATCTCGTGGCAGGGCTCGGCGTTGCGACGATCCACGAGCACGTGGTGCGCTGGGGCGATGCGGTGGAAGCGGGCCTCGTGGAGCGGGGTTTCACGAGCCTGCGCGCGCCCGAGGCGCACAGGCGGAGCGGGATCCTGTCGGTGCTGCCGCCGAAGGACATCGAGGTGGTGGCGCTCCATCGGGCGCTGCTCGCGCGTGGGATCGGCTGCGCGATCCCGGACGGGATCTTGCGGTTCAGTCCGCACTGGCCAAACAACGCGGACGAGGCCGAGCAGGTGCTCCTCTCGACCGAGGACGCGCTCGCCGAGCTACGAGGCGCGCCCCGAACACGCAGCGATGATTGGTAGTCAAACGATCGGCGGAGGCTAGGGCCAGCCGATCGTCATGAACCGGACGCGGCCGGTGCCGCCGATGGCGTCGTCGCCGAAGAAGAGGGAGGCGCCCTCCCGGCCGGCGAACGAGGGAGAGACGTCCGCGTTGGCGCCACCCGTGAGCGTGACGAGGGCCTTGAGGGGCCCAGGCGGCGCGCCCGGCGCTAGCTCGAACGCGTCGAGCAACATGCTCTCGCGGAGCGCCGACGTGAGGACACCTCGGCACTTCGAGGGGCCACACGTGATGGCCACGGAGGTGACGGCGCTCTGCTCCTCGCCACGCAAGAGCCGGGGGCCGCCGACGAGCCCACCACGCTCGTCGAGGACGGCGATACGTACGCCCGCCTCGGAAGCGTCGCTCTTCGCGTCGTGCGCCGCCTCCTCGATCCACGCGACGACGACGCGATCCCCCGAGAGCGCCACCGAGGGCGAGCGCGAGTGCGCAGGGGACGCGTAAAGGCGGGTTTCGGGGCCGACTTTCTGGAGCGTGCGTGTGTCGAGACGGACGACGTGGATGTCGCCGCTGCCCTCGTCGGGGTTGCCGCGTGCGTCCGACCAGACGAGGAACGTCTCCTTGCCGCGCACCACGATCTGCACCTCGGCCGAGTCGCCGGGGGCCTCGGTGATGCGTCGATCCTGAACGACCTTGCGGAGCGTGCGATCGACACGCGCGACGTAGACCTCCGCGTTGCCGTCGCGCGTGTCGACCCAGGCCACGACGAAGCCGTCGTCGGTGCCTTTGCCCGGCTCGGACGAGGGGGCGTAAGCGACGGCGACGTCGGAGACCTCGCTCGGGATGCCTTCCTTGCTGGGCTTGCGGGCGATCGTCGTGAGGGGCTTCTGCGCGAGTTTGTCGCCCTCGGGGCCGAGCTTCGCGATGTGGACCTGCGCCTCGGTCTTCTCGCGGGCGACCCACACGAGCGCGTTTTCTTCGGCCTTGCCGCCCGGGGTCGCCGCGATCGCGACGCCGCCGATCGAGAGCGCGCGGCGCGAGAGGACCTGGGTTTTTCCAGGAACACCCGCGGCGGACACGGCGCGTACGGCGAGGGTGGCGAGCGGATCGTCCTTGCGGGGTTTGGCGCCTGCGCCTTCGTTGCTGCCTTCGATGTAGTAGGTGACCCACGCGGCGAGGGCGCCGCCGGAGGGGCGCTCCGTGGAGGCCACGCGGGCGAGATGTTCGCCGTCGTAAAGGGCCGTGACGCCGAGCGGGAGCGGGGGCTTCTCGTCGGGGTCCCGCGAAGCAGGCGCGCGCCAGGGGCTTTGCCGCACCGGCAAACCGACCACCGCGAGCGTCGACGGCGCTCCGCTGCTCGATGCGAGGGTGGTGCAAACGCCTCCGTGACAGGACAAACCTCGCGTGAGGTAGGGGATGCCCTCGTTGTTCGTGAAGGGCTCGGCGCGCACGGGCTCGGCAGCGCGGACCTGGAGGTCGGGGCCAAAACGCACGAAGGTGGGCCAGATCGGCGCGTCACTCGGCGTGGGGGCCGTACCACTCGAGGCCGGCGCGAGGGTCAAGGCGGCGAACCCGTCGCCGTCGGAGGTGATGTCGGGCGGGCCGCTGGAGCTGAAGACGAGGGTGGCGCGTTCGGCGCCGAGCTTGCCGTCCGCGTCCATCGTGCCGAGGTGGATGAGGCGGCCCTCGCGGGGCGATCGCAGGAGATCTTCCCACGCGAGGAGCGCGCGTTTGCCGTCGCCCGCGCCCGAGACGAGCGAGACGAGCGCCTGTTCGCCGACGGGCGCGGTGGCGCGTCTCGGAGGCGTGACGATCTTGCCGCCGGGCTCGACGGCCGCGACGTACACGCTCGAGTCGATGTCGCGTACGTCCGTCCAACCGATGAGCGTGCGTCCGCCCGCGCGCCCGATGACGATGTCGTTTTGCGCCGTGGGATCCGCGCTTACGACGACGGGCGTCGAGACCTTCCCCGCGAAATCGACGTCCGCGTAGAACACGCGTCCGACCTTGCCTTGATCCCCGTCGTTCGGCGCGCCGGCCGTCGCGGCGACGATGGTAGCGAGCGCCGCGCCGCGTTCGGTCGCGACGAGGTCCCAGCCGAGCGCGTGGTGCGCGAGGACGACCGCGGGAGGAGCCGTGGATTTCCCGGGCGTGACGGGCGCGGCGAGCACGTCGAAGTGATCCTCGCGAGGCACCTCCCACACGACGAGCGCCCCGCTCGGGCCGGCGACGATCTCGACCCAGCTCACCTCGTCAGCGGATTGCGCGAGCACGACAGGAGCGCCGCGCGCGCGTCCCGATGCGTCGAGCGCGAGCACCTTGACGGCAGCGTTGCTCTTCATGCCCTCGACCCACGCGGCGAGGTAACCATCCCCAACGGCCTCGATCGTGGCGACGGGCATCTCGACCGCGGCGGGTCCGACGTCGATGGGCTCGGCCGCCCTGGGCGTGCCGTCCGCCGCGCAAAGGCGCGTGTAGAGCCGTCCGCGCGCGTCGTAGAAGACCAGCGTGTCCTCGCCGCGGCGCGCGACGTACGGCGCCGCGTTCTCGTCGTCGAGCCGCGCGAGCACGTGCGAAGGGAGGAGCGCCGGGCCGGTGGGGCCTTTCGCGGGCGCGGGGTTCGGATCGGCGCGGAGCCCGGCTTTCGGGCGCGTCGTGCGCTGCTGCTTCTGCATGCCGCCGCAAGCCGGAGCGAGCGACGAGAGGGCCACGAGCGAGAGGGCGAACGCAACGCGTGCCGTCGAACTTCGCATGGGTCGGACCATGCCAGAGGCGATACGTGCAGGCCAGCACCGAAGGCCCGCTTTCCGCACGTCTCGGACCTCGCGGGGCGGCTCTACGTGTTCTTGTCCGGGCCGCGGACCGTGTTCTCGACGGCCGGCGGTTTGTCGAGCAGCGGCGGACCGGACACGGGAAGCGAGACCTCGAAGACCGCGCCGCCCTTCTTCGCCTCGCGGTACGCGATCTCTCCGCCGTGCTCGAACACGATGCGTTGCACGATCGCGAGGCCGAGCCCGGTCCCCTTCTCCTTGGTCGTCGCGTACGCCTCGAAGAGCCGCGGCACCATCTCTTCCGGGACGCCGGGGCCATTGTCGCGCACGACGATACGAACCTTGTTCTCCGCGAACGGACCGATCGTCACGAGCACGCGTGGGTCCGGCCGCACGGCGCTGGCCGCGTCGAGTCCGTTCTGGATGAGGTTCGTCAGCACCTGCACCATCTGATCCCGATCCGCCATCACCTGCGGGATCGGCTCGGACGTGAGCTCGACCCGACGCGTGCCCGTGCGCTC
>JANMGF010000113.1:0-4434 GCA_031374535.1 Polyangium sp. (in: bacteria) | reverse complement strand
CGATCCTCGGCGCGAGCCGCAAGGACGCGCCGCGCGCCCGGTGGGCCGAGGTTTTGCTCGCCCTCGCGGCCGCCGAGGACCTGCTCCTCCGGCGCCCCAAGGCGACCGCAGAGGAGCGCCTCCGGCCCTTGCCGAGGCTCTCGGCTGGCTGGGTGAAGGCCGTCGACGATGGCGGGCCCGAGGTGCGTCTCGCCCTGGCCATCGCGTCGCAGGTAGGTCCCCGTCCGGGCTTCGGTCCCATCCGCGTGCATTGCCTGCCGCTCGATCGCGACAGGAACTATCAAGCGTTCGCGGCCTCGCCCGATTCGTTGCGCAAGGATCCGGACGTCGTCTGGGCCGGGCGGGATCTCATGGCCGACCTCGGGCAGGTGGCCCTGCGGCGCGTGGTCTCCGCGCAGCAGGCCAAGCTCCGCCTGTTTCCGCTCCAGGGGCGGGCGTTCGCGGGGCTCGACGATATCGCCGCGCTGCTCGCCGGCCGGCTTGATGAGCCGCGGATCTCCGGGCTTGCGCGGGCGTTCATGGCCCTCGAGGACGCGGCGTGGGCCCATGCGCCTCTGCCGCCTCCTTCGCGCGAGCTGTCCGTGCTCCACGCGGTGTTTCGCCTGGCCTATCTGCCGGGCGCGCTCGAGGGGCTCTCGCCTCGTTGTGACCCAGGCCCTTCGCGATTGCTTCTCGGCGGGCGCCTGGAAGAGGCCGCCACGAGCGCGCTCCGGGGTCTCGTGGCGCAAGGGCTGCGGCCGAAGGTCCGAACGCTCGTGGGGAGCCCGGCGCTCGCCAGGCGCCTCGCGGCGAGCCTCGCCGTCCCCGTCGCCCCCCGGGACTTGCGCCGCCTGCTCGATGTCCTCGCCAAACCCTTCGAGGCCCTGTCCAGGGCCGAACATGCGCTTGGAGCCGACCATGACCCTTGATCTCACCCAGGTGTTGCCCGACAACGACCCGAAGCCGACGCGTCTCCTCCTCGAATGCGAGCTCCGCCCGGCCCAGGGGAGTCGCTTTCAGCCGACGGGTTTCCCCGACCTCGGCGCCGCCGTCTTCGAGACGAAGGATGGGACGCGGCTGCTCGTGGAGAGCGCGCAGAGCATGGCGAACCGGCTGGAGGCGGTCTCCTGGGACGCCGAAAAGCAGGACCTCGTCGGGCCGCTCGCCGGCCTCTCCTACGTGCGTGTCGAGAAGAAGGATGGCTCGTACCTCACGAGCTCGATCACCGAGGCCCACCGGCTCAATTCGCCGTACATCCTGGAGAGCCGGGACAAGACGTTTTTCACGCGTCTCTGCGAGGAGACCAAGGTCCTGTCGGAGGGCTCGATCGACCGGCAAAAACTCGCCGAGGTCGTGCTGCGTTACGATGTCGGCTCGCTCCTGCATGGCTTGTTTCTCGCCAAGACCGAGCTCGCCGGGGGGCGCCTTCGTCTGGAGCGCGCCATCTCCGCGTTCATCGAGGCGGAGGGGGTGCGGGTCGCGGCCTCGGGCGGCGTGAAGAACGACGCGGTGAACCCGAGCGGGGACGCCAAGAAGGGCTTCGGCAATGTGCCCTTCGCGCGGGACGAATACACGGCCGACAAGATCATCGCTTACTTCAGCGTGGATCTCGCGCAGATCCGTGGCTATCGCCTGGGGCCCGAGGTCTCGCGGATGCTCGTGCTCGTCGCCCTTTACAAGATCCGCGCCCTGCTCGACGGCGGGCTCCGCCTGCGGACGGCGTGTGATCTCGAGCTGGTGGGCGCGCCGCGGGTGCGCCGCCCCGAGGGTTTCTCCCTGCCGCCCCTCGCCGAGATGGCCCGAGCCCTGCCCGGCGCCATCGCCGCGTGCGGCGCGCGTTTCGCGGGGGAGCGTGGCGTCTCGCGCGTGAAATTCGAGGGCTGACCATGCTCCGGCTCTTGCTCCAGTTTCCCGCGGGCCGATACCACGCGACGCCTTGGGGCCGGCACGTGAACGAGGGCGAGGTGGAATGGCCGCCGAGCCCCCTGCGCCTCTGCCGTGCGCTGATCGCGGCGGGGTTCAATCGTCTTGGCTGGACCGAGGTGCCCGACGCTGGGCGCCGCCTTTTCGAGGCCCTTTCGCGGACGCCGCCCCTTTTCCATCTGCCCCCGGCCACCGCCGCGCACACGCGCCATTACATGCCCCCCTTCAAGGGCAACACGAGCAAGGTCCTCGATGCGTTCGCCTGCGTGGGGCGCGGCGAGGGAGACGTCGTGGGCGTCACGTGGGAGGTGGACCTCGCGGGGCCCGAGCTTTCCCTGCTCGACGCGCTGCTCGGGAGCCTGACGTATCTCGGCCGGGCGGAGTCCTGGGTCGAGGCGCGCCGCGTGGAGGTCTTGCCGGAGGGGCTCGCGACGTGCGCGCCGTCGGAGGCGGCGCCGGGGCCGGGGTACGAGCGGGTCCCGCTGCTCGCGGCGCTCGCCCCCGAGGCGTTTGCGTCCTGGCGTGAGGGGGCCTTGCAACGCGAAAAAGAGAAAACATTCGGCGCCGAGGGGACGGCGGCGGTGAAGAAGGCCAAGGCCCCATCCAAGAAGGCGCTCGCGGGGATCGAGGCGCTTTTTCCGGCGGACATCGTGACCGCATTGTGCGCGGAGACCTCGGCGCTGCAAAAGCAGGGGTGGAACCAGCCGCCGGGCACGCGTTGGGTGTCCTATTGGCGTCCGGACGATGCGCTCACGACGTCGCCCGTGGAAGTTCGCGCGGCGCGTGTGCGGGGGTCCTTGGCGGATACGGCGCTCCTGGCGCTGGCCTCGGATACCAGGGGGAGAGAGGTGCTCCCTTCGTTCACGGACGCGATCCGTCGGCTCGAGAGCCTGCATGAGGCGCTGGTGCGGCACTCGGCCGAGGCCTCCGAGGGCCGCGGGCCTTCGCCGTGCTTTACGGCGCGCACGGCGGAGGGTGCGCGGATCGAGGGGCATCGTCATGCGACGCTGGTTCCTCTCTCGCTGGACGGCCGGGCGGGGCGGTTGGATCACGTCTTGGTACACGCGCCGATGGGGTTCGATGCTGCCGCGACGGCGGCCTTGCGGCGTCTGCGCCGGACGTGGGCGAAGAACCTGCCGGACATCTACCTGACGCTGGTGGGTCTCGGCGCGCGCGACGATTTCTCGACCACGGTGGCCCAGCTGGGCGCGAGCCGGGGTTGGCGCAGCGTGACGCCGTTCGTGCCCCCGCGGTTCTTGAAGCCGCGCGGCGTGAACAGCCTGGAAGGTCAAGTGCGCGCCGAGCTTTCGTCGCGGGGGCTCTTGGATACGACGACCGTGGAGATCGAGGTGGAGGCGGACCCGAAGTGGCGGCATTTCCGCCGGGAGCGCCGGGACCGGGAGAAGGGGCCGCCGATCACCGCGGCGTTCGGGCTGCGCCTCTCGTTCGCGGAGCCGGTGCGAGGGCCTATCGCGCTGGGGTACGCCTCCCACTTCGGGCTGGGGCAGTTCGTGCCGGCGGACGGTTCTATCACGTAGAGCTGCGCGGCATCCTCCACCACGGAGAGGACCGTGGTGCTCTTCGTGAGGGGGTGCCGGCGCGCGCGGGTTCTTCGAACACACCCGCGGCAAGCACGGCGCCTCTCGGGCCTCCGCCTCCGATCCACACGTCATCGCCGGGCCGCCCCTCGGCCGTGTTCCTCGACCCTGCTCGGACACCCGAGGGCACCCCCTTTCGAGCAGGTCGGACCAGCTCGAACCCCCCGCGGGCGCCCCCTTCGAGCAGGTCCGAGACGCTCGAACATGCTACCTTTCCCCACCTGCGAAGAGGTCCGAGGCGCTATCGGGCGGCCTGGGGAGGCGGTGCGGAGCAGATCGGAGGGGAGCGCGGGGGGCGAGGGGAGGCGGTGGGAAGCGTGTCGGAGAAGGTCGCCGGAGGAGGCAGGCGGCGGCGGGAGCAGGTCCGAGGCGCTACGGGGTGGCGGGCGTCGAGGGGGCGGCCGGGGGCGGAGGCGGGGCTTCGGCGGCCGGCTTGGCCTTGGTCTGGGCGTCGGCGGAGGACTTTTCGAGGAGGTCGAGGTATCCGAAGACCTGGGCGTCGAGGTCCTTGGGCAGGCTCGGGTCTTCCTGGAGCTCGAGGGCGAGGTTTTTGCGGGTGCGGTTCAGGAGGCCGATGACCTCGGCGCGGAGGCGGGCAGCGTCTTTGCGGGTCTTGGCTTCCAGGTCGGCGCGTTTGCTGAGCAGGGAATCGATGGCGCCCCCGGCGAGGAGGAAACTCTCGGCCCAACCATAGAGGGTGCCGCCATTGGCGACGGGGAAAAGGTCGAGCTCCGGTTGCAAGGTGGCGAGGGCCGGTTTGCGGTCCATGGCGGTCTTGGCCTGGGCGGGATAACTGGCGCCGAGGTCCTCGAGGGTGGGAATGAAGGCGGCGCGAATCTTCTTGGCGGCAGCGCGGAGGGGTTCGGGGGTATCGGGATGGAGGTCATAAGCTTCGGTGATGTGCCAGAGGGCATATCCGAGGGCATCGTGGCGC
>JANMGF010000097.1:0-11189 GCA_031374535.1 Polyangium sp. (in: bacteria) | reverse complement strand
GCCCCGCCGCCGGCCGTGGCGATGTATTCGGCCTTGAGATCGTCTACCGCCTGGCTGGACACGTCTCCCCGCAGCGCATCCATAAATCGCCAGGGGTTGAGGAGCGCGCCCTCCCGCTCGGGCTCCGCCTGCAATTTCGCCGCCTCGGAGAACAAGAGGAGCGCATTGCGTGGCCGGAGCAAGCCAGCCGAGTCCGAGATATGATTGAGGACCCACGTGTACACGTACCCCTTCTTGTGACCGGCGGGCCCTTTCGCCATCGTTTCTCCCGCGAGCACGTGGACGCATCGGCGGACCCAATCCTCGTCCGCGGGTGGGATGAACCCGAGAGGCTCCTTCAACATGGCGTCGAACCCTGGGAGCCATAGCCCCTCGTCCGTGAGGAGCTGCCGTACGGCCGCGTCGTGCCCGAGTCGCTTCAATACGGTCCGATAGATGTCGATTCCATCCCAGGTGATCGTGCCGCGGTCGATCCCGTCACGCACCTTGGACTTGTCGTCGAACTCGACCTCGTGGTTCCAGATGTCCTCGCGCAGAAAGATCTTCGCCCGGATGCGCGGGAGACGCCTCACGGTTTGCTGCCAGTACTCCACCAGGGCCGAGACCAGAAGCCCACGCTTGTGGACGTCGAGCGGAAGCCCGACGTCGAGGTCGTCGTAACTGAGGGAAAGGAAGGCCCCGTTCTTCTCGAGGGACCCATCGTAGGACGATAGAAAGCTCTGCACTGCCGATTGAGCCTCCCGGTCCGATAGCTTTTCGATGCAGTCCGCGGGCGTGACGAGCTTCGGGATCGGCTGGCCGACGACGCGGGAGATCCGGAATGCCGCGAGGAACCGCCAGAGATCGGTGAGACGATCGCGGTCTTGCGTTTTGTCGAGTAGACGGACGAAATCACTGCGTTCCGGGAAATCAGGGCCAGATGCAGAGAACCCCACCTCCCACCGCGTATTGTTCGCGAGCTGCGGGTCGAGGTCGAGGCGCGAGAGCAACGCCTGGGCCGCGTCGCTCCTCGTCAATATCTGGAAAAGGGCGCTTTTCCCGGTCCCCTTCCGGCCGAGCACGAGGTAGGCCTTTGGATCGAGGAGGGTTCTGTACGCGGCTCTCGGCAAGAATCGCTTGCGGACATCGTCCGGGGTCGTGAATTCTCTCTCTGCACCGAGGTTGTCCGCGAGCGCGGAGACGGCACGTAACGCCTGCTTTCGATGAGAATCTTTGGCGGGAGACGGCGTGGATCGAGCCGTGGAGCCCTTCGAGATGGGCGGGAGCTTGACGTCGACCAGGCGCCGCACGAGCGCATCATAGGGGCGCTCGGGCCGCTCGCCCTGGAGCCGGAGCATGTCCGCTACCGAGCTCACCATCGAGAATTCCTTGAGATAAGGAATAAGCACGACGTCGTGCGGGACGGGCTCCATGGGCGAATCCGATGCGTCGGCGCTGGGGTACGTATATCCGCTCGCCGAGAATGGCTCGAAGACGTGCTCCCAGCACGCGCGACTCGTGTAACCGCGCAGCTCTGCGATGTATTGCTCCGCTTCATCGGGCTTGGCTGGGCTATCGACCATCGTGTACACGACGACGAAGCTCTTCGCCAGTTGCGCCGCGGCCTCCGGCGTACGCTCGCGTATCTGCCGAAATCGCTGGATATGCCCCAGCACGACAGGCAGATAACGTCGATCCGTCTCTCCGGCTCGAAAGACGAGCACGTCGAGGTTCGACAAGCCGTTCAGCGTGATACCGCCGAGATCCGTGAACCCGGTACGGCAATCCACCAGGACGACGTCCGCAGATCCCCACGCGAGCAGGCGCCGGATGAGGGCGCGCAGCGGGTTGTCCTGCCCCTGCTTGCGGCCGATGTCCGCCAGGTTGACCCTCCCCAGCCGTTCCATGTATGTCTCGTCGAGCCGTCCCGCAGAGACGATGAAGAGCGAACCACCGCTGGCCGAAATGGCCGGATCCGAGTAGGGCAGAACGAAGTCGTTCATGTCCCACGGATGCTTTTCCCCGAACAAGGCGAGCTCGAGCACGAAGTCCACGACCCCCGCTCGCGCCTTTCCCGCCTCGTCATCGGGATGAAAGAAATAATTCTCGATCCCCGGAGCCTCGAGGTCGAGATCGATCACGAGGACGCGCTTGCCCTCGCGTGCCAGGGTCAGGGCCGTGAGGGCTGTTGTCGTCGTACGCCCGACGCCTCCCTTGAACGAATAAAACGCAACGACGGGCGGCCACTCCTTGGGGTTGGAATCCGCCGGGCGGAGCCACGATTCATTGGAGAGCAGCCGCTCGACCAAGAATGCATTGGGGGGGTCGCCGAGAGGCGCCCGGAGCTGCCGGACCATTTCGCCCAGGGACCCGACGTCGCTTAGAGCTTGGACTCCCATACCTCCAATATAGGGACGGATGTCTTCAAGGGCTTCTATCTCGTTCTTGACAACGGCAAACTCCTCGTCCTTCAAGCCCTCCGTCGCGAACGAGCATCTTCCGTAAATATCACGGATGCAGGTAATTTTTGCCGCCGGAAATCGGCCAGCTATCGAGCGGGTGAGCTTGTCACAAGCTTTCCAGATGTCAGCGATATGGCTCATCATAGCACCCCGTCGAGCGTCATCTTCGCGATGGTTACCATGGCGTCGTCAGCTTCCCGAAGGTAGTTTTCCGATACCGCGTCCGAGTCCCACCGGGTCCCGTCATAGCGATGGAGCGGATCCCAGTCGCAATAGTAACGCATGCGCCCGGTTCTTCGATCCGGACGCGCAGGATTGACCTGATGAAGCATCGTCGGGGCAAACCGTGACGGGTCCCCATAACGCGCGACCTCCGCGTTGCCGGCGAGCCGAAGAGCTTCTACGTCTTCGTGGAGGGATTCGAGGTCATGCACGGTGCGAGGACTCGTGCGAGCGACTTGCAGCAGCGCCTTCAAGGTGCATTCGATGACGTACCCTGCCAGGTAACAGGCGTTGCGATGCGCGCCCTGCTCGCGCAGCGTCCGCGCGTCTTTCATCATCCGCTCGGCCGTCTTGACGTAGTCGTCAGCCATCCCGCCGGCCTTACCCCGGCCGTCCATGAAACACAACCCTCGACGCCGCCCGGCCGAGCATGCCACGTCCGAGGATGCTTCGCATCCGCCCCAACTCGTGCCATGCTGGCCCCGTCCGTCCCCGATGCCTCGATCCCGAATGCTCCACACGATCCGCTACGGCAGGCTCTTCGACGATTTCGTTCCCGGCGCGATCTACGCCCATCCATGGGAGGTGACGATCGACGAGGGCATGCTCGCCTTCTTCGCCGCCTCCTTTCAGGATGCGATTCCCACGTACGCGAGCCGGCGCGCCGCGCAAGAGCTCGGTCTGCGTGACAGGCCCGTCCACCCGCTCCTCCTCCTGAACCTCGGCCTCTCCTTCAGCGTGCACGACGTGAGCGAGCAGGCAATCGCCCACCTCGGGTACATGGACGTGCGTTTTCCGAACGCTTGTTATCCAGGCGATACCGTCGTGGCCTCGTCGCGGGTCATCGGCATGCGGCCCGTCTCGACCGGCGACAAGGGTGTGGTCCACGTGCGCACCGAAGTCGAAAACCAGGACGGCGAGGTCGTCTGTTCGTTCGAACGCAAAGTGCTGGTGCGCGTGGGCCACGTCGCCGAGCGCCCCGCGATCGTAGCCGTCGGGGAGGAGGTCGCCCTTGCGTCGGTCGCGCGCGCGCCAGCCTCCTTGCTCGGAGGGCTCGGAGGGCTCGGAGGGCTCGGGGATTGGCCTCCCCCAGGGCGCGCGGTGTTTCCCACGTTCTGGGACGATTTCGAGGTCGGCGACGTGTACGCGCACCAGGCCGGGCGCACCGTGAGCGAAGCCGAGCACATGCAACTCACGACGCTCCTCCGGAACTCGCACCCGATGCACGTCGACGAGCGGTATTGCCAGAAGAGCTCGTTTGCCAAGACGCGCGTCGTCTTCGGCGGCCTCGTGCTCGCCTGGGTCCTCTCGCTTTCGAGCCGCGACACCGCGGGAAACGCCGTGTGGGACCTCGGCCTCGACGAAGGCGCGCACCCGAGCGGCGTGCTCGCCGGCGACACGCTTTACGCCGCGTCCTCGGTCGTCGCCAAGGAAGAACGCGGCAAACACGCAGGGATCGTGGTCCTGCGCGTGATCGGCCTCAAGAACACGCCGGCGCGTGTCCTGCTCGAGCGCGGGGCGGACCTCTTTTCGCCCGAGCTCGGCAAAACGGAGGGCCGCGTCCCCGAGAAAGCCGTCGAGATCACCCGCACGCTCCTCGTGCGGCGTCGCACGTGAATTGCATGGGAGCCCAAGGGCCGGAGAGCATCATGATCAAGATCAAGCGTATCGATCACGTTGCCATCGCCGTCGACAACATCGATCACGCGCTCGCGAAGTGGCAGCAGGCGCTCGGCGTAGAGCCCGGAGAGCGCGAGTTCGTCTCCTCGCAAAAGACCGAGGTCGTGCTCCTGCCGGTGGGCGAAAGCAACATCGAGCTCATCGAGCCGAAGGGCAACGAGGGGCTCGCCAAGTTCCTCGAGAAGCGGGGCCCCGGCCTGCACCACATCGCCGTCGAGGTCGAGGGCATCGACGCCGCGCTCGCGCTCTTGAAATCGCTCCACGTGCCGCTCATCGACGAGACGCCGCGTATCGGCGCGCGTGGGCACAAGGTGGCCTTCGTGCACCCGCGCGCGACGGGCGGGGTGCTGGTCGAGCTCGTCGAGCCCGAGCCGTCGCATTGACGAGCGTACGATGACGATCACCCCGATCAGGCTCCGAGAAACCCTCACCGGCGAGGGCGAGCGCGAGGTCCGCACGGTCCTCGCCGACGAACGCAGGAAGCTCGTGCTCATCGCGCTGCGCGAGGGCGCGGTGCTCGCGGCCCACCACGCGGTCCACCCGATCACGATCCATTGCCTCGAAGGCCAGGGCGAGCTCCGCGTGGGCGAGGCGACCTTCGAGATGTCGCCGGGCGTCGTCGTCCCGCTCGACCCCCACGTCGTGCACGAGGTCGAGGGAAAACCCGCGCTCGTGCTGCTCGTGACGATGTTTCGCGACAAGAAGTGAGGCGCGCTTCGTCGAGGCGCAATCTATCGGCGGGACAAACTACTCGCGTCCCTCGGCGGCGGCGCTGCGCGCGACCACCTCGGAGAAATCCCACTTCGCCGTCTCCGCGGCGTCGCTGCTCGGCGGGCCTTGGGACACCTTTTCGTCGCTGCGCCGGGTCAACGCGGCGAGCAGCTGACCGAGCGTCACCTCGGCCTCCTGGGGGCTGCCGGCGACCCCGAGCTTCGAGCCCACGTCCTGCGCCACCATGTCGAATGCCTCGGGATCGAAGTCGTAGAGCTCGGCGTCCACGAGGAGCACGAGCGGCCGATACTGGGCCGAATCGCTGCGCAGATCGAGCAGGTTCGTCGACCGGAGTGCTACGCCGTATGGCAGCGTGGCGCTCGCCCGCGTGAGGATCTCGGGGGTACAGCCCACCGCGAGCACCGTCGGAGCGGGAAAGTTCACGGGGGTCGGGCGCTGCTGGTCAGCCATGGTGCGTACGCAATACCAGAATCTTGCGCGCTTTGGAATGCGGCCGCGCGATCGGAGCACACAATCGTGTCCTCAGACCACGGGCAAGCTCCTGCTCGCTTCCGTGACGCGCCGAGCGAGCCCCCCAAACTCCAGGGCCGCCGTGCTAAAGCGGGGACATGTCGACCCGCAATTCAGGTCCCCGTCCCGTCCGCGCGCCCCGCGGCGCCACCCTTTCGTGCAAGGGCTGGGTCCAGGAGGCCGCGCTGCGCATGCTCCACAACAACCTCGACGCCGAGGTCGCCGAGCGTCCCGACGATCTCGTCGTGTACGGCGGCACGGGCAAGGCCGCGCGCTCGTGGGAGGCGTTCGACGTGATCGCGCGCGAGCTTCGGGACCTCGAGGACGACGAGACCTTGCTCGTGCAGTCGGGCAAGGCCGTGGGTCGGTTTCGCACGCACGCGGACGCGCCGCGGGTGCTCATCGCGAACAGTAACCTCGTCGGTCGCTGGGCGAACTGGGACGAGTTTCGCAAGCTCGAGCAGCTCGGCCTCACGATGTACGGCCAGATGACGGCCGGCTCGTGGATCTACATCGGCACGCAGGGCATCTTGCAGGGCACGTACGAGACGTTCGTCGCGGCGCGCAAGGCGCACGAGGCGCGCTCGGGCCGCGAGGGCGCGCGCTGGGTGCTCACGGCCGGGCTCGGCGGCATGGGCGGCGCGCAGCCCCTCGCCGCGACGATGGCGGGCCTGTCTTGCCTGGCGATCGAGATCGATCCGCACCGCATCGAGCGCCGCCTTTCGACACGGTACGTCGACCAGCGTATCGACGACCTCGATCGCGCGCTCGCCGCGATCGAAGCGGCGATCGAGAAGAACCAGCCCACGTCCATCGCGATCTGCGCGAACGCGGCCGACATCTTCCCCGAGCTGGTCCGTCGCGGCGTGGTGCCGGACCTCGTCACCGAGCAGACGGCCGCGCACGACCCCTTGATCGGCTACGTCCCGCAAGGAGTGTCCCTCGCCGACGCGGCCGCGCTGCGCGCCTCGAACCCGAAGGAGTACGTGATCCGGGCGAAGCGCTCGATGCGGCTCGAGATCGAGGCCATGCTGGAGATGGCGCAATGCGGGGCCGAGGTCTTCGACTACGGCAACAACATCCGGACGTGCGCGATGGAGGCCGGCTGCGAGCGCGCCTTCGACATTCCCGGCTTCGTGCCCGCGTACATCCGCGAGCTTTTTTGCCAGGGCAAAGGCCCGTTCCGCTGGGTCGCGCTCTCGGGCGATCCCGAGGACATCCTGGTGACGGATCGGGCGGTGCTCGAAGCCGTGCCGAACGACCCCGACCTCGCGCGGTGGATCAAGCTTGCAGAGGAGCGCGTGGAGTTCCAGGGTTTGCCCGCGCGAATCTGCTGGCTCGGGTATGGCGATCGGGCGAAGGTCGGCCTCGTGTTCAACGAGCTGGTTCGTCAGGGCAAAGTGAAGGCGCCCCTCGTGATCGGCCGTGACCACCTCGATTGTGGCTCGGTGGCGAGCCCGTTCCGCGAGACGGAGGCGATGAAGGACGGCTCGGACGCGATCGCGGACTGGGCGATCCTGAATGCGCTCGCGACGACGGCGGGCGGCGCGTCCTGGGTGAGCTTCCATCACGGCGGCGGCGTGGGTATCGGCAATTCGCTGCACGCGGGCATGGTGATCGTCGCGGATGGAACGGACGCGGCGGCGAAGCGGCTCGAACGTGTATTGACGATCGACCCGGGAATGGGCGTGATTCGCCACGCGGACGCGGGGTACGAGACGGCGATCCGTGTCGCCGGGGAAAAGGGCGTCCGGGTGCCGCACCGGGTGAAGGAGTGAAGATCGGCGTTCACGAGCTGGAGTTCGAGGAGCCCGACCTCGCGACCATGCAGATCCGCGGGGAAGCGACCGTCGCCGACGCGCAGGAGATGAGCGACGTGATCGTCGCGTTTGCCCCGGGGGGCCGCGTCTTCATTTTGAGCCACCTCGGCGGCCCGGCGGACGCGGGAATGTCCGCGCAAGCGCGGAAGACCTTCATCGACGGGATGCGGCACGTGACGCTCGTCGGCGTCGCTGTGGTGGGCGGCAGCTTCAAGGCGCGCATCTTCGCCCGGCTCGTCGACGCGGCCATGCGTGTGCTCTCGCAGAGCCCGACCGAGCTTCGGTTCTTCGACGACGACCCGAGCGCCCGCGCGTGGTTGCGCGATCGGGGGTGCCTCGCTCGTCGGTCGTCATCCGCACCTGACAGATCGTCCGGTTCATCGTAACCTCCGCCCCCGCCATGAGCCTTGCCCGTCGTTTCGCGGCACTTGCGCCCCTCGCGTTTCTCCTCCTCGGCTGCCCCGGCACCTCGCCGGTCACCGGCCCGAAGGACAAAACCGGCCCCGTGTCCTCGGCCACGCCGCCCGACGCCGCCCTCGCCGGCCCGGCGCTCGACCCGCCTCCGCCCACCCCCAAGAAAGTCGTCTTCCGCGAATACCACGGGGAGAGCGTCGCCGACGATTACCAGTGGCTCGAGGACGGCACGAGCTCCGACGTCAAGACCTGGGTCGGCGATCACAACCGGCGCACGCGCGCCTATCTCGACATCCTGCCCGGCCGTCAGGCGCTTTACACGAGCGTGCGCAAGTTCGTCGAGTATGGCTCTCCCGCATTTTACGCGTTTCAGCACCGCGGGGGCGTCCTCTTTTCGATGCGCTGGCGCCCGCCGAAGCAGCAGCCGTTCCTCGTCACGCTGACGCCCGTCGACAAGCCGAACGCCGAGAAGGTCCTCGTCGATCCGACCACGATCGACCCCTCGGGCAGCACGTCGATCGATTGTTACGTCGCCTCGCCCGACGGCCTGAAGGTCGCCGTCTCGCTCTCGAAGGGCGGCCGCGAAGGTGGCTCGATCCGGGTCTTCGACGTCGGTACGGGCCGCGAGATCGCCGAGGTCGTCCCGCAGGGCGCGGGCCGCTACAAGGGCAAGAGCATCGCCTGGAACGCCGGCGCCACGGGGTTTTTCTATACGCGATACCCCGCCGAGGGAGAGGGCAAACCCGAGGATCGAGGGTTTTTCCAGAAAGTATATTTCCACAAGCTTTACGCGCCCATCAAGGACGACGCGCCCGTCATCGACAAACTCCCGCGCCTCGCGCAGGTCGACCTCGAGACGAGCGGGGACGGTAAATTCGTCACCGCGCGGGTCGAGAGCGGCTACGGCGGGCCGACCGAACATCACATCTTCCGCCAGGGCTCGGGCTTCACGAAGGTCGCCGACGTCGGCGACGAGGTCGAGAAGACGGCCGTGGGGCCTGACGGGGACCTCTGGATCATCTCCAAGAAGGACGCGCCGCGCGGCAAGGTCCTGCGCACCTCGGCGTGGAAGCCCGTGCTCGCGAAGGCCGAGGTCGTGGTGCCCGAGAGCGAGGGCGTCCTGCTCGACGTGATCCCCACCTTGCAACGCATCTACGTGCGCAGCAGCGCGGGCGGGCCCTCCGAGATGCGTTTCTTCGACCTCAAGGGCAAGGCGGGCGGCGTGGTCCCGATCCTGCCCGTCTCCTCGGTGCACGAGGTCGTCCTGCTCCAGGAGGGCGACCTCTACTTCGAGAACGAGAGCTACATCGAAGCCTCGGCCTGGTATCGCTTCCGCGCTGGCAGCGGCAAGGTCGAGAAGACCGCGATGGCCCAGCCCGCGACGGCCGATTTCAGCGACGCGACCGTCGTGCGCGAGGCGTGCACCTCGAAGGACGGCACGAAGATCCCGCTCAGCATCCTGCGCCGCAAGGACGCCAAGCTCGACGGGAAAAACCCCACGATCCTGACGGGGCAGGGCGGCTTCGGCGTGGTCGTCTCGCCCGACTACGACCCCACGCGGAGGGCCTGGCTCGACGTCGGCGGCGTCGTCGCGGTCGCGAACCTGCGCGGCGGCGGCGAGAACGGCGACGCCTGGCACAAGGCGGGCATGCTCGCGCAGAAGCAGAACGTGTTCGACGATCTCTTCGCCTGCGCCGAGCGTCTCTTGGAGCTCAAAATATCCAAGAGCGACAAGCTCGTGCTCCTCGGCGCTCCGCAGTCGCCGCTGCTCGTGGGCGCGGCCCTCACGCAGAGGCCCGAGATGTTCCGCGCCGTCGTCGCGCGCGGCGGCATCTACGACATGCTCCGCCTCGAGGGCACCCCGAACGGCGCGTACGACGTCCCCGAGTACGGCACCGTCGCCGACGACAAGCAGTTCAAGGCGCTCTTCGGCTACTCGCCCTACCACCGCGTCGAGGACGGCAAGTCCTACCCCGCGACGCTGTTCCTCACGGGCGAAAACGACCCGCGCGGCGACCCTTCGCACGCCCGCAAGATGGCCGCGCGCCTGCTCGCGGCGACGAGCGCGAAGTCCCCGATCCTCCTGCGTTCGAGCGGCGACACGGGCCGCGGCGTCGGCACGCCCCTCGACCACGCAGTGCTCGAAGCCGTGGACGTCTATACATTCCTGTTTCACGTGCTCGGGATAAAGACCCCGTGATCTGGGGGTTTGGGGCACAGGGCGCCGTCAGGCGACCCGAAGCCCCAAGCGTTAAACGGGTGCGAATCCATGTTCGCGGCACGTGATGCTTGACTTGATCGGCCAAGGACCCGAAATCCTCTCCTTTCACGGGGGGGAAATGAGGCGAATTTCATGAGCGAGACGGAGACGAACGGAGCTCGACAACCCACCCCGCTGCTCCCTTCGCGCGTCCTCGCCGGCAAGCGACTGGTGGTCGTCGGCGGGACGGGTTTCCTCGGCAAGGTCTGGGTCTCGATGCTCCTGCATCGCTTCCCGGAGATCGGCCATCTGTACTTGCTCGTGAGGCCCAAGGCGGGCCAGTCCGCCGAGGAGCGGTTCTGGTCGCAGATCGCCACGTCCGCCGCGCTCGACCCGCTGCGCGAGGCGCACCCGGGGGCCGAGTTCGAGAAGTGGATCGCGGAGAAGATCACGGCGATCCCGGGCGACATCGTCCATCACGAGTGCGGGCTCGACAAGGATCTGCTCGCGCGTATCGACGGCACGATCGACGCCGTCGTCAACGTCGCGGGCGTCGTCGACTTCAACCCGCCGCTCGACGAGGCGCTCGAGGTCAACGCGTTCGGCGTGACCAACCTCGTCTCGCTCGCCCGGCGCCTCGGCGCGCCCATCCTGCACACGAGCACGTGTTACGTCGCCGGCTACCGCTCCGGCCTCATCGACGAGGTCGATCCGCGCGAGGTGCCGTTCCCGCGCGCCCAGGGCGAGACCTGGTTCGGCGCGGGCATCGAGGAGCGCACGCTCGATCGATCGCACTGGAATCCGCAGCGCGAGATCGACGAGTGCAACGACCTCATCAAGACCGCGCGCCACCGCTGCGAGGACTCCTTCCGCCAGAGCGCCTTCCTCGACGAGGCCAAGGCGAACCTTCAGGCGCGCGGCGAGCCTGGCCGCGGCACCGCGCTCGAGGCCGAGCTCGCGAAGGTGAAGCGCCGCTTCATCGAGAAGCAGCTCACGGCGGCCGGCGCCGAGCGCGCGCTCTTCTGGGGCTGGACGAACATCTACACGTACACCAAGAGCATCGGCGAGCAGATCCTCGCGGCCTCGGGCGTGCCCTTCACCATCGTCCGGCCGGCCACGGACGGTTCCAACGTTCTCGTCCGGGCCATCGGCACGCAAGATGGCCGCCGT
>JANMGF010000042.1:0-3122 GCA_031374535.1 Polyangium sp. (in: bacteria) | reverse complement strand
GCACGAGCGCGACGGGCGCGTAGGTGCTCGCCCCGAACGTCGACTCACCCACGACGGCCCAGCCATCCATCGCAGCGCGTCGGAAATGCGGCACGCTTGCGGCCGCGGTGATGTCCTCGGCGAGCACACGACCGCTCGCCTCCGTGACGGGCACGCGCTCGGACCCGAGCTCGATCGCGCGTGACGCGAGCACGGCGAGCGCCTCGTCCACGCTGGCGCGTTGCCGGAAGCCACGCATGCGTACGTCTCGCACGCCCATGGATCGATCATTCCTCCGGGAAGCGGGCGCGCACGTCGTCCTCGATGATCGCGCCCACGTGTGCCCCCCCCCTGCTTTTCGGGATCAGCGGCAGAGCCTGCCGATGTCGGTGATCCGTTCCTTGAGCTCCTGCGGCGGCAGGAACACGCCGAGCGCGGCCTGCAACGTGGGCAGCGCGCGCTCGAGGTCGTCGCGCTTCATCTTCGCCGCATCGACGCCGATCCGCGCAAACGCGCGCTGGATCGTGCCTTTCGCGAACACCGGCGAGAGCCCGCTGCGCTGGACTACTTGATCGAACAGAGAGTCCACGCGCGCGCCATCCTTCGTTGAGCGGGTTCAAGCATCCCCAGCACGCCCATCGTATCGGATCTTCGTGCTCTTGCGGTGCTCGGGCGTTCGGAGCCCGTGCCGCGGAGACGCTGTACCCCCTCGCGAGTCTGGCGCCCGGCGCGAATCATGATTCTGGTATCCTATCACGCGGCCTCGCGGGTCCACACGGGGGATCGGGTCGTATCCCGACGTTTTCCTGCCCCCCGCTTTTCGTGCGGCCGTGCGGCCGCGCGCCCGGGACAGCCCCACGAAGCGAACACGCACGGTCGCACGTGAAGAGCCCGACGCACCTGACGCGGGCGACCGCTCAAGACGAAGAGCGCTCGCCGCGCGGTTTGTCTTTGGCGCGGCGCCGCGAACGATCCGGCCGGGCGAGGCGACGCAGCGGCGCGAGGATCGCGAGCAGCCCCAGGGTGATCACGGACGCCTTCGGCCCGCGCTTTCGTGCCTTCGTCGACGTGTGATGCGCGCGGTCCCGTGCGTCGCTGCGGTGAGGCACGTCGATCACGGCGACGCGCTCGTTCGTGCTCGTCGACCTGCGCGCCTCGTCGCTTTCGGTCCAGTCGATCGAGTCGTCGCTGCCGTCGTCCGTGTCGCTGCTGCAGTCCGCGTCGCTGCTCGACTCGTCGTCGTCGGAGGTGTCGCCCCCGCAGTCGTCGCTGGACGAGTCGTCGTACGCGTCGTCGGAGGTGTCGCCCTCGCAGTCATCGGCGGAAGACGTGTCGTCGTAATATTCGCCTTCACCTTCGGACGTATCGCCCTCGCAGTCATCGGCGGAAGACGTGTCGTCGTAGGACTCGCCTTCGCCTTCGGAGGTGTCGCCCTCGCAGTCGTCGCCCGAGGACGTGTCGTCGTAGTCGCCGTCGCCGCCGCTGCCTCCGCCGCCGGCCTCGTCGAGGATCACCGGGTCCGCGGCGCCCGCGCAGGCGCATCCGATGTCGCTGTCGTCGTAGCCCGGATCGTAGCCGCCTGAAGGTCCGCTCGCGCCCGCGCCGACGCCGACGGTCACGCCGCTGTTCGATCCACCTTGCCCGCCCGTGCTCGAGCTGCCGCCCGTGCTGCTGCTCGTGCTGCTACCCATGCCGCAGCCCGCGAGGTCGATGCTGCTCGCCGTGCGCAAAGGCTGGAGGCTCGCGGCGGCGGGCTCGAACGTCAGGGGCCACGCGCTCCCGGCGGTGCCCTTCGGCACGAGCAACGTCGCGCGCGTGAGCACGGCGCTCTTCGGGACCATGCCGGCGAGCGCGACCGCGAGATCATCGGTGATGCCGCCACAACGTAGCTTCGCAGGATCGACCTCCACGCCCGCGGGCGACTCCACACACGCGGGCCCGCCGTCCACGATGCCGAGCTCTGCGCGCGGACAGCTCTCGGCCACGGGATAAACCTCGTCGAGCGCCACGGCCGCCACCGTGATGCAGGGGGAAACGTTCGTGTTGCCGTCGCCGTACCCCGCGGCGCGCTGGAAGAAACTCGTGACCACGCCTGTGATCGAGCTCGTGCCGTTCGCGATCGGGACGTTACTCACGAGCGCCTCGTGGCTCGCCGCCTCGATCAGCACGGCGCTCGATCCCGTCGCGCGGAGCTTTTCGTCGCGCAGCGTCTCGTAGTTCGAATCGCTGCCGGCCGCGTCCCAGAAGAGCTCGTTCGTCTGCAACGTGATCGGCTTGCTGCCCGTGAGCGCCGCCCGACCCTTGCCGAGCACCCACGCCGTCACGCGTAGATCCGCGGCTCCGGAGCGCGTCAGGGCGAGCGGGAGCACGGCATCCGGGGTGGGAGAAACGACGCGCAGGGTGGAGGTGACGAACGGACCGTTGGGCGCGTCGAAGCGCTCCGCGAAGAAACGTTTGTTCGGCATGCCGTCGATCGCCGCCACGACGTCGGGCGAGAGGCTGAAGCTGTGCTGGTTCGCCCAGACGATCACGGCCGCCGCGTCCGCGAGGAGGACCGACTCGACGGGCGCGAGGCTCGACGTCGCGCCGAGATCGTCGGTCACGTGAAACGGATCGGCTCCCTGGTTTGGCTCGCCTGGACAGAAGGGGCTCGTGCCCGTGGGCGGGAAGATGCGCGGGGCCGTGGCCGAAGCGAGGGCCTCGATCCATGCGTCGGAGGCGTGGTCGAGCGCCGCGCCGGGCGAGACGGGGACGATCACGCCGAAGGGGCCTGGCGTCGTGTCGGCGCGCAGGCTGGTCCAGAGCGTGGAGCGTGAGGGACCGGCCGCGATCGCGACACGTTGCTCGATCGGCGTCGTCGGTTTGCTCGGCAGCCAGGCGCCCGCCGCGTCGGCGCGCTGGGTCATGGCGAGGGTCGTGATCGCGGCGAGGCCCGTGAGAGGGAGCAAGCGCAAGAGCATGTCGGGCCGCCAGCAAGCGACGTGCCCCGCCCGGATTCAAGGGAGAGCGCCGACTTTCATGGACCGCCCGGCGGGGTGAGAACGCGGGTTCATAGCCCGCGGTGGCGAGGACTCTTGCCGGTTACGTAACCTCATGTAACTTGGAACCCGTGGATCCTCATGCCCCTGCTCCGCGCCCTGAGC
>JANMGF010000027.1:0-4969 GCA_031374535.1 Polyangium sp. (in: bacteria) | reverse complement strand
TCGCCACGCGGGGCGGTTTGTCCCCGCCCTCGTCCTTGCCCCACGGGTTTCGCAGGACGACCGACGCGGGTTTCTGGTCCTTGCCCACCTCGATCCACTCGACCGAGAGCCAGTGGTACGCGTTGAACACGAGGATCACGGGCACCGGCTCGCCGCGCGTCGCCGCCTTCGCCACGAGCCCCGCGATCTCGTCCGAGGGCCGCGAGAACTTCGACACGCTCGTATACCTTCCGCCCAGGATGGCCGCATAAAGGCTGGTGAAGCCATACACGGCCATCTGACTATTTCCCCTTACTGCCGCCCAAAACGTATCGTCGTCGTTCGGGTTGTCGTAATCGAAGAGCCAGCTCATCGCGGAGGCGTGGTTCATGAGGGCCGACTGAAAGAGCCGGTCGAGGTCCACGCGCCCCGAGCCGTCCCGCGCGATCGCGCTGCGAGGCATCACGAGCTTTTTGCCCGACCGGAGCGCGACCTCGCTCGCCTCCCGCGTGATCCCATCGACGAGCCGCACGAGCTCGGCCGGATCACGGCGGAGCAGCAGATACTCCATCACGCCGGCGCCACACGTCCCCCGCCCCCGCCCTTGCTGCACGCGGAGCGGGTTGTCCACGTGCCGGATCGCCTGCATGAGCAAAAGCTCGGGCTCGATCCCCGCCTCGATCAAAAGCTCGGGGTTGCGTGGCGCCTCTGCAAACGTGGCCAGGCTCGGCAAGAGCGCCCCTGTGTGAAGGCGCCCCGCCGCGAGCAGCCGTTCGAGCGCCGCGTTGGCCGGGGCGTCGTCGCCGATCGCCCGCCGGAGGTGTTCGAGTTTTTCTGCGCGATCCGCCGGAAGCGGCCCCTTTCCCTTGGGGCCCGCGGGGCGTGCGGCCGGTGGGGGCGAGTCCGGGTCCGGCGTCGGGCCCGCGCCTGGGCCTCGAAGATCCGTCGCGTCGTCGAAATACCCGTCGTCGTGCCGCGAAGGCGCGCCCTCCGGAGAAGCCCCCGAGCCCTGGTCCTCGGTCGCCTGGGGAGCGCCGCCGACCGCCGCCGCCATCGCTTCGTGAAGCTTTTGCTTGCTGTCGTTCATTCGGATCCTCCACGCGGCGCGTGACCGCCACGCGAGCAGGATAGCAAAGGCAACCTTCCCCCGCCCGGACGGAGCCTCAAAGCCGCGGATCGACCGGCTCGCTCTCGAGCGCGAGGATCGCGAAGACGCATTCGTGCACCCTTCGTAGAGGCTCGCCCCGGACGAAACGCTCGAGCGCCTCGATCCCGAGCGCGAGCTCCCGGAGCGCGAGCCCTCGTTTCGCCCCGAGCCCACGATTGCGGAGCCGCACGAGGTGCTCCGGCAAATCGTACTCCGGGCCGTAAATGATCCGCAAATACTCGCGACCCCGGCATTTCACCGCCGGCTGCACGAGCCCACGTTTGCCCCGCGCGAGAAAGGAGATCGGCTTCACCACCATCCCCTCGCCGCCCTCCGCGGTGAGCTCCTCCCACCACGCCGCGCCCTTCCGTTCGCTCTCTTCATCCCCGAGCGCGACCTCGACGTGCCGCGTCGCGACGAGCACCCGACCATCCGCCTCGGCGAGCCGCGCGGCCATCTTCAAATGGAACGGGTGATCCTGGTCGACGAACACGCGCCCCTCGGCCGCGAGCAAATGAAAGGCCGCAACACGGTAATCCTCGATGCCCGAGACCGGCCAGCAATAACGCCGATACGCCTCGACATACCGCGCCGCAGCGCGCGCGCGATCGTGCATCCGGGCGAGCATCACCTCGGCCTCGATCCCGCGCTCCAAGGCTCGCGAAAGCGCCTCGATCCCTGCCCCGAGCGCCGCCCGGCTCGCGCTCCCCACGGGCGCGTATTGCACGCGGACGAGCTCCTGGGCCTTCGCCGACCAGGGCATGATCTCCGCGTCGAGCACGAACCAATCCCCGAGCTCACCCCAAAGCCCGCTCCCCTCGGCCGCGCGCCGCACCCGCGAGAGCAAGGCCTCCTCGAGCGGACGATCGTCAAAGAATGGCCGGCCCGTGCGCGTGTACACGATGCCCGCCCGGCCGTCCGTCACGCCAAACCGCTTCCGGGCCGTCGCCTCGTCGCGACAAACGACGATCACGGCCCGGGACCCCATGTGTTTTTCTTCGCAAATGACGCGCGGGACGCCGTTCCGCCGGTAATACGCGAACGCCTCGGCCGGATGCTCCAGCGTGCCCGAAAGCTCGCTCGTCTCGGTCGAGGACATCGTCGGCGGCAGGTACACGAGCCAGCGTGGATCGACCGCGAACCGGCTCATCACCTCGAGCGCCGCCGCCGCATTCTCCTCGCGCACCGTGACCCACCGGGAGAGGCGCGTATTGACGAGGCGTTTGCCGATCACGTCGTCGAGATCGAGCGTGTCATCCTTCTCGTTCGACATCTGGGGCTTCGGATCGCCTTTGGCGTCCTGCGCCCCAGACCCCTGCTGCGCCGTGCGCCCCCCCTCGGGCACCACGGGCAGGAGCGGCTTCTTCGGCTCGCAATATTGCCGTGCGGCCGGAATGCTGACGACCTCACGCTCGGGATACCGGAGCGCCGTGAGCGAGCCGCCGAAGACGCAACCCGTATCGATGCAGATCGTGTTGTTCAGCCAGTCGGCCGTCGGGACCGGGGTATGACCGTACACGACCAGCGCGCGGCTGCGGTACTCGGCTGCCCAGTCGTGACGCACGGGCAAACCATATTCGTCCGTCTCGCCCGTCGTGTCGCCATAAAGACCAAACTCGCGCACGCCACCCGAGGAGCGCCCCTGCATGGACGCCTTCATGCCCGCGTGCGCCACGCAGAGCCGGCCCTCGTCGAGCACGTAATGGCTGACGAGCCCGTCGATGAAACGCGCCACGTCGGCCGAAAAAGCCTCCGACGTCGTGGCGAGCTCGGTGAGGGTCTCGGCGAGGCCGTGCGTGATCGTCACCTGACGGCCACGCAGGATCTTGAGGAGCTTGACCTCGTGATTGCCCGGCACGCAAAGCGCCGCCCCGCTCTCCACGGCGGACATGACGAGGCGAAGCACGTCCACGATGCGGGGGCCCCGATCGACGAGGTCACCGAGAAAAACGAGGCGCCTGTCGGAAGGTGGGGTCACGCGTACGCCGTGCGGCGCATCGACGTCCCATTCGACCGTATACCCGAGCTCGTCGAGCAGCGACTCCAGCTCGTCGCAGCAGCCGTGTACGTCGCCGATCACGTCGAAAGGTCCACGCTCCTCGCGGCGATCGGTCCAGAGGCGCGTGCGCTCGACGACGACGCCCTCGATCTCCTCGGGCCGGCGAAGGACGTGCACCGAGCGGATGCCCTCGCGCTCGAGCCCGCGGAGCGAGCTGCGTAGATCCTGCGATTGGCGTCGCACCACGTGGGCCGACACCTGGCGGTCCGTGCGCGCCTCGTTCCGGCCTTCGCAGACCCGCTCGCCGACGTCGAGCGCGATCGCCACCGTGAAGACATGGTGCTTCCGCGCGAGCGCGATGAGCGTTTTTCGATATTCGGGCCGCACGAACGCCCCGTCGACCACGACGAGCTTGCCCGCTTCGAGGCGTTTGTCCACGACGAGGTGCAGGACCTCGAACGCCGCGGCCGACGCGGATGGGTCATTCTCGTCGTCCGAGACGAGCGCGCGGAACGTGTCGGACGAGACGACCTCGGTCGGCGCGAAATGCTTTTGCGCGAAGGTGGTTTTCCCGGATCCGGACGCGCCGAGGAGCAGGACGAGGCTCGGGGTCGGGAGCGAGATCGTGCGGCGGGCCTCCGCCTCCCCGTGCGGGGCATCCATGCTCATCGGGAGAACACCGCCATCTGCGTGGGAGCTCCCACGGTTTCGTCGACCGGACCCACGGGGACAAACCGGACGGCATACCCATGACGCGAAGCAACGCTCTCGGCCCACGCCTCGAATTCAGCGCGTGACCATTCGAAGCGGTGATCCTTGTGCCGCATCCGGCCCGCGGGGAGCGAGGGGAAACGCACGTTGTATTCGGCGTTCGGCGTCGTCACGACCACGACGCGGGGACGGGCGTGCTCGAAGACCGAACGTTCGAGCGCGCCGAGGCGCGGGAGCTCGAGGTGCTCGATGACCTCGACGAGCGTGGCCGCGTCGAAGCCCGAGAGGCGCGCGTCCCGGTAAAGGACGGAGCCGTGCAGGAGCTCGATCCGCTCGGATTTCCGGCCTCCGTGGCGATCGAGCTTCAGCCGCTCCGAGGCGATGTCGAGCGCGCGTTGCGACACGTCGAGCCCCACGATCCGGGTGAACGAACGATTGCGCACGAGCTTGCCGAGCAGCTTGCCCTCGCCACAGCCGAGATCGATCACGGTCTTCGCGCCTTCGCCGGAGAGGGCCTGGGCCACCGCGTCGATCCGGGCCTCGTCGAGGCGCACGGGCTCCTCGATCTTGGCCTCCTCCTCGGCATGCGCCTCGGCCTCCGCGTCCGGATCCTTGGCCTCGCCCGAGACGAGCCGATCGAGCGCCGCCCGCGTGAGCCGCGCCCGGTGCTTCAGGTACCGCCGCGCGATGAGCTCCTTTTCGGGGTGCGTCGCGAGCCAGCCCTCGCCGTGGAACAAGAGCTTCTCCACTTCGTCCTCGCCGACCCAGTCATGTTTGTCGTCGTCGAGCACGGGGACGAGCACGTACACATGCGAGAGCAGCTCGGAGAGCGGGCACGTCTTGCGCAGGCGAACCTCGTGATGCAGGCCCTCGCCCCACGCGGGAAAACGCTCGTCGAGCGGCAAACGCGGCGCATCGACCTCGTACCCGAGCGGCTCGAAGAGCGCGCGGAGGAGCGACGCGCCCCCGCGGCAAGGGAGGGCCGAGAGCGTCGCTTCGAGCGGGATCGACACGGGCACAAGCTCCGGCCGATCCTTGCAGCGCCCCGCGAGCGCGGACCCGAGCACCTGCGCGATGGCGACGCTCAGGAGCGAAGACGCAGCGTACGGCCTGTCGTTCACGTACGGGTCGAC
>JANMGF010000026.1:0-2040 GCA_031374535.1 Polyangium sp. (in: bacteria) | reverse complement strand
ATTCAAGAAACAAATAAATAAATAAATAACTGAATTGATTTTATTCAGGCCGAGAAGGAACTGTCTGAGATTAGCTTCCAGTTCGACAGCCTTAACGAGAGACTGGAAGAGGCTGATGGTCTGAGCTCGGCACAGGTAAGCTATTATAAGTAACAAGAGCGTGTGCATTGAATGTTTCTCACTTATTCTAAACAAAATTAATTCATTTTTTTATTCGTAATTGACAACTTGATTTATTGTATGGTGATACATTTTTAGATAAACAAATCAGTAAACTACAGATGACTCTAAGTAAATCAATCAACTACGTCAGCATAGATACATTCAGGGGCGGAGTGAGGGATTTTTTTGGGGGGGGGTTCATTGCTAATAATTGGGGCTACTCAATCCCAGGAGTGTTTTTTCGTCTTTGGAGCAGGTTGGGCGGGAGGAAGGGACCTGAGGACCGGAGCGCTCAACGCCGGGGGCGACGCTGTCACGACCGTTGTCGATGCTGCCGTGGTGGAGGGCGGAACCTCAACCGGCGGGGTAGCCGCGGATTCGCTCGGTAAACTCGGCAGGGGAGGCTCGACGGTTGCGAGCGCGGTGCTCGTCGGGACAGGCTGGGCGACCGGGGGGACCGGAGGTGCAGATGTCGTGGCCACGGAGGGCGCGGCGGATGCGGGGGCGTCGGGGCCAGGCGTTCGCAGGAGCAACGACACCAGGACAAGGATGGCAACACCCACCAGCCCGAGGCCCCCCGCGACGAGCGGCCACACCGGCGCCTTCCGTGTTGGCAATGATTTTGTCGCGGCGGCGCCCGACATCGTTGCGTCTGGAAGCGTCGGTACGGGGGAGCTTGGCGAGGTCAAGACGGATGCGATCGGTGGAACCGCCGCAGGCGTAGGTGGACGCGACGCCGTCAGCGGGATCGTGGCATGGATCCCCGACGGAACCTCGAACGTCCCACTCATCGAAAGCGCCTGCCCACGCGCCGGAGGCATCGCGCCCAGTGCCTCCGCGAGCGCTTGCACTGCGGCGGTGGCCGTCGGAAAGCGCTGCGTCGGCTCCCGCGCCGTCACCTTCGCAAACCACGCATCAAACACAGGCGACAGCGCCACGCCACGCCTCGCCGCACGTACGGACGCGGCTTCGCTCGGCCCCCCGATCGCCACCGCAACCAGCGCGTATACGTTCCCGCCCCGGGCCTCCTCGGACCAGTACGCCGCGCCGACGAGCAACGTATACGCCATCATCCCGAGCGCGTAGATGTCCGCCGCGCCCGTAAGCCTCGCGCTCGGGTTGAACTGCTCCGGCGCCATGTAGAGCGGCGTCCCGAGCGACTGCGTTGCCGCGCCGGTCGTGGCCCCTTCCGCGACGACCTTCGCGATCCCGAAGTCGAGGACCTTGACGCGCGGCCCGCCTTCGTCCCGCTCGGTGAGGAACACGTTCGCGGGCTTAAGGTCCCGGTGGACGATCGAGGCCCGATGCGTCTTGTCGAGAGCGCGCGCGGTCTGGTGCAGGTAGAGCAGCGCCTCATCCGCGGGGAGCTTCCCCACGCGCTTGAGCCGTTCGCCGAGCTCCTCGCCGCGGAGCAGCTCCATCACGAGGAACGGCATGCCCGTGGCCTCGTCGACGCCAGCGTCGAAGACATCGACGATGAAGTCGCTGTCGACATGGGCCGCCACCTTGGCCTCTCGCTTGAACCGCTCGCGCAGCTCCTCGCTCTGGAAGAGGTGCGCGTGCATGACCTTCAGCGCGCGCCGACGCTCGGTCTCGAGGTGGATCACCTCGAAGACGGCTCCCATCCCGCCAGCCGCGATGCGGCGGGCGATCCGGTACCGGCCGGCGAAGACTGTACCGACGGCGAGATCAACGGCTGCTTCCACGATCGTCGAGATTACAGGGATCCGCTGTGCGTCCTGTCAAGCTCACGAAAGTACATTACCGAGCTTATTATGCGGTACGATGGTACCGAGGGGCTAGAGCAGCGATCGGGTAGAAAGCTAGATCATTCCGAGCAGTTACACGAGGTGGATCGACAAGGCCATGCGGCTGTGG
>JANMGF010001679.1:0-5463 GCA_031374535.1 Polyangium sp. (in: bacteria) | reverse complement strand
GAGCCTTCTGGCCCTTCTGGCCACGGCCCGACGTCTTGCCAAGACCCGAGCCAACACCACGACCCACACGGGTCTTCTTCTGGGTCGCGCCTTCCGGGGCCTGAAGCTTCGAGAGGATGTCCATCGCGCTTTCCGTTCCTACTTCGACGCCTGCGCGCCGCTGCCGTCGACTTCCTCGACCGACACGAGGTGGAGCACCTTCTTCACCATGCCACGGAAAGAAGGCGTGTTCGCCACGAGCACCTCACTGCCCGGCTTGCGAAGCCCAAGGCCCCGCAACACCTTGCGCGTGTGCTCTGTCTGGTTGGTCATGCTGCCCGTCTGGCGCACGCGGAGATGGCTCTTCACGGCGTACCTCCTTCACCCCCCTGAGGGGTGCGAGCGGGAGGCATCTGGCTTGCACGACGACGCGTTCCCGCGCCGGTCGTCACGGTGCCACCCTTGCGCTGCCAACCCACATCGTCCACCTGCATCGAGCGCTTGCCGGCCACGTGCTCGACGCTCTTCAGCGCCTTGAGCGCCGCCACCGTCGCGTGAACGACGTTGTGCGGGTTGCTCGTGCCCAGCGACTTCGACAGGACGTCGTGGATGCCCGCGGACTCGACGACCGCGCGCACCGCGCCACCCGCGATAACGCCCGTTCCAGGGCTCGCCGGCTTCAGCAGCACCTTGCCCGCGCCGATGTGCCCGAAGGCCTCGTGCGGGATAGTCGCCCCGTCGAGCGGGATGCGGAAGATGTTTTTGCGGGCCTGATCGTTGCCCTTCCGGATCGCCTCCGGAACCTCGTTGGCCTTGCCCAGGCCGACGCCCACATGTCCCGACTCGTCGCCCACCACGACGAGCGCCGAGAAGCTGAAGCGCCGCCCGCCCTTCACGACCTTGGCGACGCGGTTGATGTGGATCACCCGCTCCTTGAGCTTTTCTTCGTCGACCTGATCGAACGCCATACCGTGCCTTCTTCGTCGTCCGTGGAGTCTTCGCTATCGCCCGGAGCCTGGATCCTTGCGGGATCCAGGCACCTTCAGGGCCTAGAACTCAAGCCCCGCCTCCCGCGCGGCTTGAGCGAGGGCGCTCACGCGCCCGTGATAGAGGTAGCCGTTCCGATCGAACACGACACGGTCGATCTTCTTCGACTTGCAGATCTTGGCGATGAGCGCCCCGACCTTTTTCGCCGCGTCGACCTTCTTGTCGTTGTCGAGCGTGCCCTTCAGGTCCTTCGACAGTGTCGACGCGTGCGCGACGGTCTGTCCCGTCGTGTCGTCGATCACCTGCGCGTAGATGTGCTTCGCGCTGCGGAAGACGGTTAGGCGCGGGCGAGCGGGCGAGCCGTTCACCTTCTTGCGAATGCGGAGCTTGCGGCGCTCCCGACCGACGATCTTCATAGCCATGGTCGTAACCCCGTACCTGTAGGGGCGACACGAGGTCGCCCCGCTCGGTTACTTCTTGCCGCCCTTACCGCCAGCCTTACCGGCCTTCTCGCGAACGCGCTCGCCACGATAACGAACGCCCTTGCCACCGTAGGGCTCCGGCGGTCGGAAGCCGCGGATCGTCGCTGCGGTCTGCCCGATGAGCTCCTTGTCGGCACCCGTCAGAACGAGCACCGTGCCCTTCGAGTCCGCCGGGATGGCCGCCGTCAGGCCCTTCGGCACGTTGAACACGACCGGGTGCGAATACCCGAGCGCGAACGTGAGCACCGTGCCCTTCAAGTCCACACGGTAACCGGTGCCCTTCAGCTCGAGCACACGCTCGTAGCCGTCGGCTGCACCCTTCACCATGCCGGCGAGCAGCGCGCGCACGAGTCCCTGCAGCCGCGAGCCATCACGCCCGGGAGCCGTCGAGACAATGTGCAGCTTCGCGCCGTCGACCTTCACGTCGACCGTCGAAGGCAGCTCGCGAGCGAGTTGCCCCTTGGCGCCCTTCACTTCGATCTTGCGCCCCTGCATCGATACGGTGACGCCCTTGGGGACATCCACCGGTCGCTTGCCGATGCGCGAGGTCTTGGAAGCCTCGGCTTGTTGCGTCGTAGCCGTTTGCATCACCACACCTCGCAGATGAGCTCGCCTCCGAGCTTGTTGCGGCGGGCGTCACGGTCGCTCATCAGGCCGTGGGAGGTGCTCAGGATCGAGATCCCGAGACCAGAGAGCACACGGGGGATGCGGTCGTGCTTGACGTACACGCGTCGCCCCGGGCGGCTCACCCGACGAACTCCGTCGATCGCGCTCGAGCGGTCACGCCCGTACTTCAGCACGATCGTCAGTTTGGCAGTGTTGCCCTCGCTCGGCCGCACGTCCGCGATATACCCCTCGGACTTGAGGATCTCGGCAACGGCCTGCTTCATTTTGCTTGCCGGAACCTCGGTCCGATCGTGCCGCGCGAGCGCAGCGTTTCGGATCCGGGTCAGCATGTCGGCGATCGGGTCGGTCATCATGGCATCACCAACTCGCCTTGATCACGCCCGGCAGTTCACCCCGGAGCGCGAACATGCGGAGACAGATGCGGCAGAGCTCGAAGTCGCGATAATAGGCTCGCGAACGGCCGCACACCTTGCAACGGTTCCGGTGCCGCACGGCGAACTTCGGCGGCCGGTTCAGCTTGGCGAATTCTTTTGCACGGGCCATCGAACGTTCCTCAATGCCTGAACGGGATCCCAAGCTCCGTGAGAAGGGCTCGTCCCTCCTCGTCGGTGCGCGCGGTCGTCACGAACGAAATGTTCATTCCCTTCACGACGTCGACACGGTCGTAGTCGATCTCAGGGAAAATGATCTGCTCGCGCAGACCCATCGTGAAATTGCCCTTGCCGTCGAAGCCCTTCGGGCTCACGCCCTTGAAGTCGCGCACGCGGGGCAACGAGAACGCGATCAAGCGATCGACGAACTCCCACATCCGCTCGCCGCGCAGCGTCACCATCACGCCGATCGGGAGGTTCTCGCGGAGCTTGAACGTCGCGATCGACTTGCGGGCGCGCGTCACGACCGGCTTCTGACCCGAGATCGCCCGCATGTCTTCGACAGCAGAGTCGATGATCTTCGGGTTACCGACCGCGGCGCCGAGGCCCATGTTGAGCACGACCTTCTCGAGGCGCGGCACCATCATCGGGTTCTTGTACCCGAAGCGCTTCAACAGCGCGGGCGCCGAGACTTCCCGATACTTGCTGCGTAGACGCGGCCGGTAGTTCGGATCGCGCGGCACGTCAGCGACTTCAGCAGCCGGCGCGGCCTTCGCCTCGCCCCTGCCTTTGCCGCCCTTGCCGGCCTCCTTGCTACCCTTGCCGGCCGCAGCCGCCGCCGGCTTTGCAGCCGCCGGCTTGGCGTCCTTCGAGGGCTTTTGGCCCTTGTCCTTGCCCTTTTCTTCCTTCTTGTCCGCCATGGCTCAGCCTGCCGCGATCACGGCGCCGCTCTTCGCGGTGCGCTGCTTCTTGCCATCGACGATCGTAGACTTCACCCGCGTGGGCTTGCCCGTCGTCGGATCCACCGGCATGACCTTGGAGGCATACATCGGTGCCTCCTTCGTGATCTTGCCGCCTTGCTGGTTGCGAGGCGTCGGGCGCTGGTGACGCGTCACGACATTGATCCCCTCGACCACGACCTTGTCGTCATCGGTGAGGACCTTCGTCACGCGACCCTGCTTGCCCTTGTCCTTGCCGCTGATGACCTGTACGAGGTCACCGACTCGGAGCCGTCGCATCAGAGCACCTCCGGCGCGAGCGAGATGATCTTCATGAACTTCTTTGCGCGGAGCTCGCGAGCGACCGGCCCGAAGATACGGGTCCCGATCGGCTCCTTCTCCTTGTTGATCAGCACCGCGCTGTTGCCGTCGAACTTGATGTAGCTGCCGTCCGACCGCTGATACTCACGCGTCGTGCGAACGACAACCGCGCGCGCCGTATCGCCCTTCTTCACCTTGGTGCCCGGCATGGCTTCCTTGATCGAAACGACGATCACGTCGCCAAGACCCGCGTACTTACGCCGCGAGCCGCCGAGGACCTTGATGCACTTGACGACACGCGCGCCGGAGTTGTCCGCCACCTCGAGATGCGTCGAGACCTGGATCATGGCCTACTCCTCCACCGGGCGGGAAATGAGGCGCGTCACGATCCAGCGCTTCTCGCGCGAGATCGGGCGGTGCTCCTGGATCTCCACGCGGTCACCGACCTTGTACTCGTTCTTCTCGTCGTGCGCCTTGTAGCGCTCGCGAGCCCGGACGTACTTCTTGTAGACCGGGTCCGGCGCGTTACGCGTGACCTCGACCACGACGGTCTTGTCGCACTTGTTGCTTCTCACGCGTCCGACCAGCTTGCGGCGGAAGCCGTGCGGCTTCGTGCCCGTCTCGGCCTGAGCCTGCTCGGGGGCGGTCGCGTTCGCCTCGTTCGTTGCCATGGCTAGTTCTTCCCTTCCGCCGCTGCCGACTCGCTGGCACGCTGCTCGAGGATCGTCTTGACGCGAGCGTAATCGCGGCGCGCCTTCCGGATCGACGACGTGTCGTTCAGCCGGTTGGTGAAGTTCTTGAATTTGGCGTCGAACACCTCGCGCCCGAGAGTCTTCTCGAGCTCTTTCAGGTGCTCCGTCGTGCGTTCGCGCAGATCCTTCGCCTTCATCTCGAATACCTCACACGATCCCGCGAGCGATGAACTTGCACGCCATCGGGAGCTTGTGCGCAGCAAGACGGAAGGCCTCGCGCGCCATCTCCTCGGGCACGCCCGAGATCTCGTACATGACCCGGCCGGGCCTGACCGCCGCGGCCCACTCTTCCGGCGCGCCCTTGCCGCCACCCATGCGGACTTCGAGCGGCTTCTTGGTCACCGGTCGGTCCGGGAAGATGCGGATCCAGAGCTTGCCAGCGCGCTTGCAGTGCCGCTGGATCGCCATACGCGCCGCCTCGATCTGGCGAGACGTGATGCGCGCCGGCGCGAGCGCCTGCAGGCCGAAATCACCGAAGGACACGTCGCTTCCCGTGGTCGCAACCCCGCGAATGCGGCCCTTCTGCATCTTGCGGAACTTCGTTCGCTTGGGAGACAGCATCGCTCTGTCCTACTGAATCCGGCGCGTCTTGCGCTGGAGAACCTCACCCTTGAACATCCACACCTTCACGCCGATGATGCCGACCTTCGTCCTCGCCTCGGCGAGGCCGAACTCGATGTCGGCGCGCAGCGTGTGGAGCGGAACCCGGCCCTCGCGGTACGTCTCGACACGGCTCATCTCGCTGCCGCCAAGACGACCCGCGCACCGAACGCGGATGCCCTTCGCGCCGAACTTCATCGCAGTCGCGACGGCCTTCTTCATCGCGCGGCGGAAAGCGATGCGACGCTCGAGCTGGGTCGCGATGTTCTCTGCGACGAGCTGCGCGTTCGTCTCCGCCTTCCGGACCTCCTGGACGTCGATGAAGACCTCGTTGTCCGTGAAGGACTGGACACCGGCAAACTTCGTCTCGCCCTTCACGGCGGTCTTGAGGTTACCGATCTTGAGG
>JANMGF010001672.1:0-7615 GCA_031374535.1 Polyangium sp. (in: bacteria) | reverse complement strand
GGAGTTCGTGCCTTTGATGCCGGCTTTCTTGAGCACCCAGTTCACGAAGGACGCGCACCACGCGATCTCGTCCGATTTCGCGCGGAGCGTGGTGGTCGCGTGATACTCGACGATACGCGGATTGGCTGCCCGCCCCGAGGTCTCGCGTGTGCCCTCTTCCTTGCGCGCGATTGGCATCCATGCGGCCCCGCCCTGTCCGGGGTTCGCCGGGGCCGGCGCGGGCGCGGGCGCAGGGGAGGAGCGCGGGGGCTCTGGTTGGGCTGGGGCGGGGCGCGGGGGCGCGTCGGGGGCCTGCTCTGCGGCGCCCGCGGGCCTGTACTGGAAACTCGCGCCGATGCTCCGCGCGTCGGGGTCGAGGACGGCGTCCCAGGTCCGCGGCCCGACGATGCCGTCGTCCTCGAGGCCACGCTTGCGCTGGAAATGGCGCACGGCGGCGTCGGTGCGGGGCCCGAATTGACCGTCGGGGCTCATGGAGTATGCCCAGCGCTTGAGCTCGCGCTGCAGGACGCGGACCTCGTCGCGGAGATGCGGCGCCGCGTCGGAATATCCGCACGGCAAACGCAAGGTGGGGCGAAGCATGGGCAGAGAGTGTAAGCGAGGGCCGACGGAGAGCGAAGAGGGAAGATGAGGGGTCAAATCTTCCGCGCGAACCACGCGACGAGCGATTCGAGCCGGACGCGATCCTCGTCGTCGAATGCGTCGGGGCGGTCAGCGTCGATATCGAGCACGGCGAGGAGCGCGCCCGCGGCGTCGAAGACGGGCACCACGATTTCGGAGCGGGAGCGCGCGTCGCAGGTGATGTGGCCGGGGAACGCGTGCACGTCGGGGACGAGGACGGTGCGGCGCTCCAGGGCGGCCGCGCCGCAGACGCCCTTGCCGAATGGGATTTCGAGGCATCCGAGCGTGCCTTGATAAGGACCGACGCGGAGGAGGTCGGGGGCGACGACGCGGTAGAAGCCGGTCCAGAGATGGCCGAAGCCGTGGTGGAGGAGCGCGCTCAGGGTCGCCATGGCGGCGATCGGGTCGGTGAGGCCCGCGAGGACGGCTTCGAGTGACTCGGCCAATACGTCGTACGCCTCGCCCTTGGGCAGGCCGCGGAGATCGGGGGTGGATTCGGCCATGGGGCCGGGACGATACTACGAAGGGGGGGAGGCGCCACGGGCACCGCGTAAAAGGTGGATCTTCCGCCCCACGTCGTTTATACGCGGGAATGGCTGCACGCCGATCCGGCGGGCTCGCCAGGGAGGCGCTTGTCATGTCGAAGAAAATTCTTTCCGCCGCCACGCGCGTCGCGGCGCTTGGTCTCGTCGTCGCTGCGTCCGCGGGCTGTATCGTCGTGAGGGTCCCGCCGCCGAAAAAGGGAGATGCGTTCCAGCCCCCGCCCTCGGCGGCGCTCCCCATCAAGCGCGGCGACACGCACCGCTTCCGCCTCACCTGCGGGGCCACGGCGACGTTCCGTTCGGACATCGGCAACGCCGAGCGGCTCGTCATCGACTTCAAGGGCGAGAACCTGAGCCCCGCCGATCAGCAGACGACGGCGACCCTGCGCCTCAACTGGCGCGGCGCGGGCGCGGCCATGGACCTCCCGATCGGCGTCGGCAACAAGGGCTCGCGCGACACGGCCGGCAGCATCACGGTGACGGGCGATCCGGGCCGGCACGAAGCGACGCTTTCGATGGAAGGCGCGCCGGACTGCGGTCCCGTGAACTTCCGGATCGGCTTCCGCTGATCACGCGCGGCACCTGACGCCGCGCCTTCCGCCTCCACCCCGACACACCCACACACCGAAGGGACGACGCGCGGCTCCGCGAACACGGCGGAGACCGCGCGCTGTTTTGTCTTGTTCGGGGTACAAAAACCGAAAGGTCCGGAGGACGTTCATCCTCCGGACCTTGTCGGGGCGAGTGGATTTGAACCACCGACCCCTTGACCCCCAGTCAAGTGCGCTAACCAGGCTGCGCTACGCCCCGAATCGCCCTGCTTGGTGTTTGCCGCGCAGAACGAGGGCGCACCCTAGTCGAACTGTCGCGGATTGCAAGACATACGTTCGCTCCCGTGAGCCCGCGCGTGTGGATTTCGGGCGGCACGTTACGGGCGCGCGGACGCGGAGGCTCGGAGCGCGGTCGAAAGAGCCTGGATCTCGGGTTTGGCGACGACGAGACCGGGGTCGTGCCGAGCCCATGCGGCGACATCCCCGGCGGCACACGCGACGACGGGCACGCCGAGCGCGCGGGCCTCGCGAACGACGGTCGGCGCGGCCTCTTCGTTCGACGCATGCACGAGGACGTCGGCCGCGGCGATCCACGCGAGCGCCTCGTCGCGCGGTACGAGGCCCGTGAACGTGGCGTCGACGCCACGCGCGCGGGAGAGGGCCTCGAGCTCGGCGCGCGCGGGGCCATCCCCGACGACGACGATCGACAGGGACGCGGAGGCCGCGGCCTCGATCGCGAGATCGACGCGCTTCGAGGGGACGAGTCGGCCCACGGCAACGGCGAGTTTGTCCGCGGACGAGCGAGCACCAAGCGAGGCGCGTAACGCGTGGGCGCGGGCCGTGACGTCGGGGAGATCGAGGAGGACGGGTTCGATGCGGGAGGCGTGTTCGAGGCGCGCGGCGAGGAGAGCGGGGAGCACGCGGGAGAGGGCGTCGAGCGAGGCGCGGGCAACGAAGCGGAAACGTGCGTCGCGATCGAGGAGCGCGCGCACGGTGAAGGAACGCGCGGAGGCGGGCATCACGCAGAGCAGACGCACGTCGGCGCCATGCCCCACGACCTCGAGGGGCGCGGGATGGCCGAGCAGAAGGGGAACGGCGCTCGGGACGATCCAGTGGGCGATGGCGCGATCGACGGGGCCCATCGCGGCGATCCGCGCGCGCGCAGCGACGGCGAAAGGGAACGCGTGGAGGAGCCGCGAACGATCGCGGCGCGCACGATCGAGGGCACCTGGCCAGCCGAAGAGCGCGGCGCCGCCTGCGTGATGAACGTGGAGCGAGGGCACCGTGGGATCACGCTTCGCCTCTTCGAACGGCGAGCCGCCCGGCGCGACGACGTGCACCTCGTGCCCCTGCCTCGCGAGCGCGCGTGCCTCGGCGCGCACGAAGTGTCCCGAGGGATCCGCGTCGTTTGCGGGGTACGAGGTGGTGAGGACGAGGAGCCTGCGCTTCACGGGTCGAACAAAACAACGAAACGCCGGTCTCCGCAGAGCGGCCGGCGTTCTCGTTTCTCGTCGGTGACCTCGGGGGCGCGCGAACGCGCCGCGAGGCTATTGCATCACTGCATCACGTCCATCTTCGACCGCTTCCGGCGGCGGCGGGCAGCCTCGGACGCCTTCTTGCGGCGCTTGACCGAGGGCTTCATGTAGTGCCGGCGCCTCTTGAGCTCACGAAGGATGCCCTCCGCGGCCATCTTCCGCTTGAGGTGCTTGATCGCGCGCTCGATTCCTTTGTCGCCCACGGCGACCTCGAGCGGTTTGCACTGAATGGCGTCGGTAGGCATCTCTGAACGCGTCCTCCTGGTACTGTCGTGCGGGCCCTGGCCCCCGGGCCGCGTGGGGCGTTGTCGTCCTTCGTTATTCCCGTGCGCGAAGGCAGACGTGGGCATGAGCCCTGTTCGCAAGGGGGCGACAGTATGTCAGGGGGATTTTTGTCTGGCAAGGCCGTCCACGCGCGTTCGTCCGGCCCGTGGATCGTGGGGAAAGAGAAATTCGTGAGATATGCCACGCTCTCACGGCGCCCTCGTTCCCGGGAGCGAGGTAGGGAACTTCCTCAATGAGGGAGAACTTGCACCTGAGAAAGATTCTAAGTACTAAACGGCCGTGCCGAACGTCCCCCCCGAAACCGAGGCGCGCGCCAGCGACATGCTCTCGCGCGTCCGGGCCTCGGGCCTCAAGCTGACGCCCCAACGTTTGGCCATCGTGCGCGAGATCGCGGGGGATCCGACGCACCCGACCGCGCAGGAGCTCTTCGAGCGGCTGCGCCCCGCGATGCCGACGATGAGCTTCGCGACCGTGTACAATACGCTCGACGCGCTCGCCTCCGCGGGCCTCTGCGTCTCGCTGAGCCTCTCGCCGGGCGCCGCGCGCTTCGACGCGAACATGACGCCGCACAACCACGCGGTGTGTGATCGATGCGGGCTCGTGAGGGACGTGCCGTGTGACGCGGATGGCGAGCCGATCGTGGATCTCGCGTCGCACGTGATCGGGGCCGCGCCCGGGTTTTCCCTGCGCGCCGTGGAGCGGATCTACCGCGGCCTCTGCGAGCCCTGCGCCGCAGACGATGCCTCGTTCGCCTCGTTCGCGTCGTTCGCGTCGGGCCGGGCGCGCTCGGGCAAACTACGATAGGTTTTCCCACGCAGTAGCTTCCTCCCAACCCTTGCAGTGCCAAGGAGACGAGATCAACCCATGGCGAACCTCTCAGGAACAAGGACCCACCAGAATTTGAAGGACGCGTTTGCCGGCGAGTCGCAGGCAAACCGCCGCTATCTGTACTTCGCCAAGGTCGCGGACGTGGAGGGGTACCCGGATGTCGCGGGCCTCTTCAAGGACACGGCGGACGGCGAGACGGGCCACGCGCACGGCCACCTCGACTACCTGAAGCAGGTGGGCGATCCGGCGACGGGCCTGCCGATCGGCAACACGGCGAAGAACCTCAAGGCCTCCGTCGCCGGTGAGACGCACGAGTACGAGACGATGTACCCCGGCATGGCGAAGACGGCCCGCGAAGAGGGCTTCGACGACATCGCCGAGTGGTTCGAGACCCTCGCGAAGGCCGAGAAGTCCCACGCGGGCCGCTTCACGAAGGCCCTCGACACCCTCGACTTCTGACTCCGAGGCGCGGCGCGCGGGCGAGCGACAAACCGTTCACCCGCGCGTCTTCCGCGTCCCCGACGCGCCTGCCCCAAAACCCCGACGAACCGAAGACGAGATCCGCCGTGAGCGTCATCCCCCGCAAGCCCAAGGCACCGCCGGCCACGAGCCCGCACGATCCGCGTTACTACGACGCGCGTGATCTCGAGACCGAGCTGCGCCGCGCGTTCCAGATCTGCCACGAGTGCCGCATGTGCGTCGGCTACTGCGGCTCGTTCCCGGAGATGTTCAACCGGATCGACAAGGCGATCGAGTCGGGGCGCGCCGAGGGCGCGGAGACGATCGACGACGCGGACATCAAGGCCGTCAGCGACGCCTGCTGGCAGTGCAAGCTTTGTTATATCAAGTGCCCGTACACGCCTGACGAGGGCTCGCACGAGCTGCTCGACTTCCCGCGTCTCATGGCGCGCGAGCGAGCGAACCGCGCTTCGCGTGACGGGATCACGCTCGTCGACACGATCCTCGGAGAGCCGCAGGTCGTCGGCGCCGTGGCCTCGGGCGTGATGGCGCCGATCTCGAATTTCGTGCTCGCGTCGAGCCTCGTTCGCAAGGTGCAAGAGAAGGTGACGGGTATCTCCGCGGAGTTCCCGCTGCCGCCGATGGCGCGTGAGCCCTTCTCGACGTGGCTCGCGGGGCACACGCCGGCCGAGGGGGCCGGGCAAAACGGCGAGGTGGTGCTCTTCGCGACCTGCTACGGCGAGTACAACGTGCCGAACGTCGTACGCGCGACGGTGCGCGTGCTCGAGCACAACGGCGTGCGCGTGCGGTACCCGGGCGTGGGGGACGATCGTGGCGAGAGCCTCACGTGTTGCGGGATGCCGAACCTCGACGGCGGCGACGTGAAGGGCGCGACCGAGAAGATCCGCCACAACGTGGAGCTGCTCCTGCCGCACGTGCGCGCGGGCCGCTCGATCCTCGTGCCGGGTCCGACGTGTGGGTACACGATGAAGAAAGAGTGGACTTCGTACGTGCCCACGGCCGAGGCGAAGGAGGTCGCGGGGGCGACGATCGACCTCATGGAGTACCTCGTGAAGCTCGGCCGCGAGAAAAAACTCAAACGCGAGTTCCCCCAGAAGCTCGGCACGGTCGCCTATCACGCGGCCTGCCACCTGCGCGCGCAGAAGATCGGTTTTCCGGGGGCGCGCGTGCTCGGCATCGTGCCGGACACGGACGTGCGGGTCGTCGAGCAGTGCTCGGCGGTCGACGGGACGTGGGGCATGAAGGCCGCGAACTACGAGTCGGGCCGCCGCTACGCGCAGAAGCTCGTGCGTGGCGTGTCGGAGATGGAGCCGGACATGGTCGTCAGCGACTGCACGCTGGCGGGGCTCCGCGTGGTGAAGGAGACGGGCCATCACGTCCTTCACCCGATCGAGGCGCTCGCGCGCGCATACGGGCTCTTGCCCGCGGGCGAAGGCGAGCCCACGACGACCTCGGAACGAGCCTGACGCCTGGAGGAGAGAAGAGAGATGCGACCGATCGATCGGAGCGAGATCCTGCCCCTCGGCGACTACGAGCAAATCCGGGCGAGGTTCCGGGCGCGTGTCATCGAGGAGAAGCGGCCGCGGCGCGTGAGGCTCGGCGAGCACATCTCGGCGGTCTTCGAGAACCGCGACTCGGTGCTCCTGCAGATCCAGGAGATGTTACGCACCGAGCGCATCACGAACGAGAGCGGGATCGCGCACGAGATCGAGACGTACAACGAGCTCATCCCGGCGCCGAACGAGCTCAGCCTGACGCTCTTCGTGGAGATCCCGGACTCGGTGACCCGCGACCGGATGTTGATCGAGCTCGTGGGGCTCGAGGGCACGGTGAGCGTCGAGGTCGATGGCGTGCGCGCGCCGGCGACGAGTGATCCGAAAGGTGTGATGCCGGATCGGACGACGGCGGTGCACTACTTCAAGGTGAAGCTCTCGGACGAGGCGACGGGGGCGATCGTGGCGAAGACGGCGAACGCGGCGGTGCGCGTGGATCATCCGCGGTACGTGGCGCGCGTCGAGCTTGGACCCGCGACGATCGGAAGGCTCGCCGAGGATCTTTCCTGAACGCATGATCGCCTTCGTCCGGCCGATCAAGTTCGAGGACGTCGACGCCGCGGGCATCGTCTTCTTCGCGCACTACCTCGGCTTCGCGCACGAGGCGATGGAGCACTTCTTCGCGGGGCTCTCTGGCGGATATCCACACCTCATCGTGAAGCGCCGCGTGGGTTTGCCCGCGGTGAAGGTGAACATGTCGTTCGCGTCGCCGGCGAGGTACGGCGACGTGCTCCGCATCGAGACGAGCACGGCGCACCTCGGCAACCGGAGCGCGACCCTGCGGTACCGGATGTTCCGCGTGGAGGGTGAGGTGCTCGTGGCGACGGTGGAGCACACGGTCGTCACGACGAACCTCGACGTGCTCGTGTCGTGCCCGATGTCGGACGACGTGCGGGCGATCTTCGCGGCGCACCTCGAGGTCGAGGCCGCTTCGTCTTGAGTCTGGGCGGTCGGCGCGTCGAGCTCCGCCTCCTCCGCGACCGCGCGCATTACGACGTGCTCGTGTCACGCGTGCTCGCGTCGGCGCGCGTGAGCGTGTGGATCGCGACGGCGAACGTGAAGGAGTTACGCGTCGAGGCGCCCGTGGGATCTCGGGCACGCGCGCGGGGCCGGTACGTGTCGTTGCTCGAGGTGTTGCGGGGCCTCGCGCAGAACGGCGTGGAGCTGCGGCTGCTTCATGCGGGCGTGCCTTCGCGCGCGTTTCGCGAGGAGCTCGAGCAGGC
>JANMGF010001669.1:0-2712 GCA_031374535.1 Polyangium sp. (in: bacteria) | reverse complement strand
GGTTTTTCGCTCCCGGCCAGGGGTTTCTTGCCTTTCGGATCACCCGCCGAGGCCACCCGGTCCGGGTTTGTCCCGGCGCCGTTCGTCCTGGATCCCCGAGCCCTCTCGCGTCGCGGCACGTCGAACGAGACGCCCGTGGTCGCCATCAGCCGGAAGGTCGGCGTCCCGATGCCCGCGGTGAGCCCAGGCCCGCCGGCGAGGCCAAACGTGAGGGGACCGACCGTGGCACGGCCGCCGAGCAGGACCTCGATGTGGGTGGTGGCTCGGCCAAAAGGCTCGGCTTCCACCGTCACCGTGGATCCGTAGGCCTCGGCGTGCGCCGAAAAACGGCCAAAACGCCCGGCGATCGCCCCTCCCGCGAGCAACTCGCCGCCGAGCAGCCCCCGCCCGTCGCCCGTGTCCTGCACGCGCCGGCCGAGCATGACGGACCACACGAAACGGCCCATATCGGCGCCTACGACGATGGAAGGCGCGTGCCTTGCGTGGCCCGTGCTCGTGAACGCCGTGTCGTCCCCCGTCGGCAGCCAGACGGAATAGGAGAGGCTCGCCGCGGGGATCGCGCCGTTTTGCGGCAGGAGCACGAGGCGCAGGCCGAGCCGGAGGTCGTTCATCGCGGCGCCCTCGGGCGAGGGGTACGTCGCCTGCGCGCCCGGGGGCAACGCGGCGACGAGGCCCGTGATCGAGGGAGAATCGCCGCCTTGCGAGAGCGTGACCGGCACGTCGAGATCGAGCTTCAGGCGACGGCCGAGCTCGAAGGCCGCGAGGACGTGGCCCGTGACCTGATGATCGACCCAGACCCCCGCGTCGCGCGCCCCGTCGCCGGCCCCGACGCGCAGCACGAGCGGCGCATCGGCGTAGGAGACGGCGAGGGCGGCCGAAGCGCGAAAGGCCCCGGGCACGTCGGCGCGAGGCACGGCGAAAAACGAGTCCCCGGCGGGAGCCGGCTCGAGGCGCTCCAGGGCCGTGGCCGTCTGCGCGAGCGCTGCGGTGGGCGCGCACCACACGGCGCCCGCACACGCGACGGAGCGGACCAGCCGAGTGACCATGAGGAAGGACGCTATGGCACCGAGCGCGAGGCGGCAAGACCGAAACGGTCCCGCGCGGCAATGCTCGCGGGGAGTCCGCACGGGCTCGCCTTGCACCACGAACCACGTTTATGCTGTCCTTCGTCGCGGGCCCCGCTCGCGTCTTCTGGAGGAATGGGCATGCGCACAGCATCGAGAGGCGCCTCGGCCATCACGGCCCTCTTGCTTTGCGTCGTTTCACGCGCGCACGCCGAGCCGACAGCGCCGCCCGGCTTCCTCGAGCCCATCGTGCACTGGGGCGTGCAGAAGGGCGAGACGTGCGAGGACATCGCGAAGGTGATGTACGGCTCGGCGCAACACGTGCCGCTGCTCAACCGCTACAACCGCGTCGCGTGCGCGGGGCGGAAGCCGCTGCCCGAGGGGATCACGCTGATCCTCCCGAAGACCGTCACGACCGTGCCCGACGCGCGCCTCAAGTCGAGCCACCCCGACGTGCGCGGCAGGCCCTCCGGCGGCTCGTGGGACACGATCAACACGGGCACCTCGCTCTACCGCAACCACAACGTCCAGACGATGGACGCCGGGCGCGCGCACATCGAGTTCCTCGACCAAACGCACGTGTTTCTCGCGCAGAACACGCTCGTCGTCATCTACGGGACCGCGGCCAAGACGGGCGTTTCGAAGACGCCGCCGACCGTCGAGATCGAGGCAGGCGAGGTGCAAGCGGGGCTCTCGGCGCTGCGGGGCGAGCCGGCCGAGGTCGCCGTGCCCGACGGCGGCGTCGTGCGCGCGGAGTCACGCGACACGGTCGTCGAGCGGAAGAAATCACGCACGACGGTGGCCGTCTTCGATGGCAAAGCCCAGGTCCAGTCGGGCGGAAAGACGGTGGCGGTCCCGAAGAACTTCGGCACGCGTTTCGAGGGCCAAGCGCCCCCCGCGCCTCCGCGCCCGCTGCCGCCCGCGCCGCTCTGGGAAGCCGGAGGATCCGGGGCCCTGGTGCTCGCGCCCGCGGGCACCGCGGTGATCACGACGAGCTGGAGCGCCATCGAAAAAGCGAAAGCCTACCGGCTCGAGGTCTCGCGCGACGAGGCTTTCCACGACCTCGTCGTGCGCGAGGAGGTCCCCGCCGAGGTGCGCTCGTTCCGCGCCGAAAAGATGCCGCCAGGTGCCTACCACGTGCGGGTCCGCGCGATCGATCTCGAGGAGTACCTCGGCATCGCTTCCGCGAAACGTTCCGTCGAGGTCGTGGCGGCCGAGCTCCGCGGCGCGGGCGGCAAGTTCGATGGCAAGACCCTCACGGTGAACCCGTACGGCGTCCTCGAGCTCGGGCCCTCGGGCCCGCTCGAGGTGGCGATCGACGACGGACCCTTCGGCCCTCCGCCGGCCGAGATCGATTTCCTGAAACAAGCGCCGAAAAAGCTACGCATACGCACGAAGGCCGGCCTCATCGAGGACCTCACCGTCGTTCCCATGCCCATCGACACGACGCCCGCGGCCACGTTCGACGCGGCGGCGCGCGTGATCCAGGTACGCGTCGCGACGAAGGGATTCCAGGAGATCGACATCCCGGCGCGTGTCGCCCCACGCCTTCGTTTTCGGCTCGGCGAGCGGGTGGAGACGATCCCGCTCACCCTGGGCGCGGACAACGCGCTCGCCTTGTCGATCCCCGTCGGCGACCTGAGCGGCG
>JANMGF010001662.1:0-5372 GCA_031374535.1 Polyangium sp. (in: bacteria) | reverse complement strand
CTGGGGGCGCTTTCCGTGCGAGGCCACGCGGTGGAGTGGGGGAAGCGTTTTCCCGAGGGTGGTCGCGTGGTGGCATTGCCGGCGTATGCGTGGCAGCGGGAGCGATTCTGGATCGATCCGCCCGCGAAACGGGCGCGTGCCGTCCGGGAGGGCGGCGTTCATCCGCTGCTCGGCGCGGGGCTCGTCCCGGCGTCGCAGCCGGAGCTACACGTGTGGGAGCAATGGCTCAGCATCGAAGCATTCCCCTACCTCGCGGATCATCGTGTGCAGGGCGACGTGGTGTTCCCGGGAGCCGGGTACGTCGAGATGGCTCTCGCCGCTGCGGCCGAGGTGGTTGGCGAGGGCGCGGCGCGGCTCGAGGAAATGACGTTCGAGCACATGCTCGCGCTTCCGCCGGGCGGAGAGCGCCTCTTGCAGGTATCCGTCGTGGAGGAGGGCGGGGGCCGCGCGGCGATGACGATATCGAGCCGGCCGGATGGCTCGAAAGAATGGGTGTGCCATGCAACGGGGGTGCTTCGTGTGGCGGCGACGTCCTCGGCTCCACCGGCGCCCGAGGTGCTCGAAGAGGTCGAAGCGCAATGCCCGGAGTTGCTTTCGGGGGCAACGCACTACGAGCGGATGGAGGCGCGGGCCCTTTCGTACGGCAAGAGCTTCCAGGGCGTGGAGCGATTGCGGATCGGCAGAGACGAGGTGGTGGCGCGCGTGCGCCTCCCCGACGACGCGGCAGGCGTGGAGGTCGATGCCTATCACGTGCACCCGGCGATCCTGGATGCGTGTTTTCAAGCTGCGAGCTGGTCGCTGCGAGAGGTGATGGGAGAAGGCACGTTCGTCCCCGTGAAGATCGCGGGGGTCCGCGTATACCGACGCCCCGGCCGGGGGGCGTTGTGGATTCATGCCCGGGCGGCCGAGGACGGGCTTTCGGTATCGCTGGTGGCTCGCGACGAAGCAGGGCGAGCGCTCGTGGAAATCGGAAAGCTGTGGGTGCAACGGCTCGCCGAGACGAAGGAGACGGCACGGGATCCATTCGCGGATTGCGTGTTCGAGGTGTCCTGGCAGAAAAAAGAGCTCACCGAGGCGGCCGAGCCCTCGGCGCCCCCTTCCAAGGGTCGCTGGCTCGTCCTCGGGGACGAGGGCGGGCTGGGTACGGTGCTCGTCGAGCGGCTGCGCGCGCGCGGGGACACGTGCGTGGAGGCCGTGGTCGCGGAGGAGTATTCGCGCCGGGCCGAATGGCAATACGGTGTGAATCCGGTCAGCCCACAACAATGGCAGAGGCTCCTCGTCGATGCGTTCGGCAAGGAGACCTGCCGTGGCGTCATCCATTGCGCTGCGCTGGATGGAGCCATGTGGCGCGACACGACGGAGGCGACGCTCGCGACGGATTTGCGGCGCGGCGTCCTGAGCGTGCTGGGACTCACGCAGGCCATCTCGAAGCATGGATGGCGCGACGTCCCTCGATTGCACATTCTGACACGCGCTGCGCAGGCCGCGGGAGCGAACGCCGGGCCCTTGTCGGTGGCGCAATCGGCGCTGTGGGGGTTCGGTCGGGCGATTGCAATGGAGCATTCGGACCTCGCTTGTGTCCGGATCGACCTGCCGCCCGAGGCGGGCCCGGACGAACCCGAGCGTTTGATGCGCGAGCTTCTCCGGGGCGATGACGAGGATCAAATTGCGCTGCGCCCGGAGGGGAGATACGTGGCGCGGCTCGTCCGTGGGCGCCTTGCGGTCGATGCCCGCACGCCGGAGCGAAAGGAGCCCTTGGCAGGGCGGCCTTTCCGGCTGGAGACGCCCGAGCCGGGGGTGCTCGAGAAGCTTTGCTTGCGTCCGATGGAGCGGCGTTCGCCGGGCCCTGGGGAAATCGAGATCGAGGTCGAGGCGGGGGGGCTGAATTTCCTCGATGTCATGAAGGCGATGGGCATCTACCCCGGCATGGATGCACGCGCCGTGCAGCTCGGCGGGGAATGCGCGGGTCGGATTGTGGCGCTGGGGAAAGGGGTGCAGGGGCTCGCGGTGGGGCAGGAGGTCATTGCCTTTGCGCTGTCGAGCTTCGCGAGCCACGTGACGACGCGCGCGGAGCTCGTCACGTCGAAACCCGCAGGGATGTCGTTCGAGCAGGCGGCGACGATCGCAGGCGTCTTCGTGACCGTATACTGGGCGCTCCACCATGTGGGCCGGCTCCGGCGCGGCGAGCGCATTCTGATCCACTCGGCGACGGGCGGGACGGGGCTCGCGGCGATCCAGTATGCGCGAGCGGTGGGGGCGGAGATCTTCGCGACGGCGGGGAGCGAGGAGAAGCGGTCGTATTTGCGCGATCTCGGTATCGAGCACGTGATGGATTCGCGGACGGTCGCATTCGCGGGCGAGGTGATGGAGCGGACGGTCGGGCGCGGCGTCGACGTCGTGTTGAACTCGCTCTCGGGAGATGCGTTGGTCGAGAGCCTCGCCGTCGTGGCCTCTTATGGCCGGTTCCTCGAGCTCGGCAAGAAGGATATCTACCAGAACACCCGTCTGGGGCTCTTGCCGTTCCGGAAGAGCATCTCGTACACCGCGATCGATCTCGCGGGAATGGCCGAAGAGAGACCCGAGCAATTCGGCATGTTGCTCGGGGAGGTGATGGCCAGGTTCGACGACGGTACATTCCAGCCGGAGCCAATGCAGGTGTTTCCGGCGAGCCTCGCCGATGAGGCATTCCGCTTGATGGCGCAGGCCCGGCACGTCGGCAAGATCGTCTTGCGAATGAAGGATCCGGAGGCGCGGATCACGGTATCGGGGCCCCGGGTCCGCGCGCAGGTTCATTCGGACGGGACGTACCTGATCACGGGCGGGCTCGGGGGCCTCGGTCTGTCGCTTTCGAGATGGTTCGTGGAGCAGGGAGCGAGGCACCTCGCGCTCATCGGACGGAGCGGTCCGAGCGAGGCTGCGGAGGAATCGATCCGGAAGATGCGGGAGGCGGGCGCCGACGTGCGGGTCTTCTGCGGGGATGTTTCTCGGCGAGCGGATGTGGACGAGGTGATGGCGAAGCTCGACCGAGAGATGCCGCCTTTGCGGGGCGTGGTGCACGCGGCGGCGGTGCTGGAGGACCGGATGCTCCTCGAGATGACGGAAGAAGAAGCGTGGAAGCCTTTCGCGCCCAAAGTGTTTGGCGGGTGGAACCTGCACGAGGCGACGCGAGGACGAACGCTGGATTTCTTCGTCACCTACTCGGCGGCGGCCGGGCTCCTGGGTTCCCCGGGACAGGCGAACTATGCCGCGGCGAATACGTTCGTCGACGCGCTCTGTCAGGCGCGCGTGGCGGAGGGTTTGCCCGGGACGAGTATCCAGTGGGGTCCCTTTGCGGACGTGGGGCTCGCGGCGGCGGCGGATATCCGAGGCAATCGGCTCGCGGCGCGAGGAATCGAGAGCTTCCGACCCGAGGAGGGGAACGAGCTCTTCGAGCGGGTGCTCGAGCATCCTCGGCCGGAGGTGGGGTTGTTCCGCCTCGACGTACGGCAATGGGTAGAATTTTATCCACAAATGGCCGGCGCGCCCTTTCTTTCGGAGCTCTCCGGCGAGAACCGTTCGGATCTCGGTAGGGCCGGGAGCCCGGGTGGCATTCGTGACGTGGTGCAGCGCGCCGCACCTGGGGAGAGGACGGGTCTCGTCGAGCCGCACCTGCTCGAGCAGCTCGGGCGGGTCCTGCGGCTCGACCCCGGGCGGATCGACAACCGAACGCCCTTCACGAATCTAGGAATGGATTCGCTGCTGAGCCTGGAGCTACGCAATCGGCTGGAGGCGAGCCTGGGGCTCAAGCTTTCGGCCGCGCTGCTTTTCACGTACACGACCGTGGCGGCGCTCGCGGCTCATCTCGTCGAGCGTCTGGTTCCGAATGTTGCGCCCGAGGCAAGCGACGTGCAGAGCGTGCCGGCCGTCGAGGACGAGTCCTTGCCCGTGGTCGACGAATCGACGCTCGTCGACCAGCTCGAGGCCTTCGAGGAGTATCTCGGATGAAGAACGAACGCGGCGCTGTGAACCCTGGGCGTCCAGACCCGGCTCCCAACGAGCCGACGCCGCTTCAAAGGGCGATCGCCGCGCTCGAAAAGATGAAAGCGCGGCTCGACGCGGTGGAGCGAGCCGCAAATGAGCCCATCGCGGTCGTGGGGTTGGGCTGTCGATTTCCCGGCGGCGGCGCTGGGCTCGACGGGTTCTGGGATGTTCTTCGAGGCGGGATTGACGCCGTACGCGAGATTCCCCCCGAGCGCTGGCCGAGCGGCGCGATTCCGGGCGACCGCCCCGAGGTGCGCTGGGCGGCATTGCTGGACGACGTCGCGGGCTTCGAACCGGCCTTCTTCGGTATCTCGCCCCGCGAAGCGGAGACGTTGGATCCGCAGCAGCGGATGCTGCTCGAGGTGACGTGGGAGGCGCTCGAGGACGCGGGAATGCGGCCGGATCTGCTCACCGGGAGCCGCACCGGCGTCTTCATCGGAATGAGCAGCCTCGATTATCAGCGTCTCGTGGTGGATGCCCGGATCGGAGAGCTGGACGCGTATTGCACGACGGGTAATCTGCTCAGCACCGCGGCGGGCCGGGTGTCCTTCGTCCTGGGGTTCCAGGGGCCGGCGATCTCGATGGATACGGCATGTTCGTCATCGCTCGTGGCGGTGGCGGACGCGTGCCAGAGCCTGCGCGCGGGGGACAGCGACCTCGTCGTGGCGGGGGGCGTGAACGCGATCCTGTCGCCGGTATCGATGGCCCTCGTGGCCGAGACACAGGCGCTGTCGCCGGATGGCCGGTGCAAGACCCTGGATGCGCGCGCCAATGGGTTCGTTCGCGGCGAAGGCTGCGGGCTCCTGGTGCTGAAGCGCCTCTCGGATGCATTGCGGGACGGTGACCGTGTCCGCGCGCTGATCCGTGGCTGGGCGGTGAATCAGGACGGGCGCTCGACGGGGTTGACGGCGCCGAACGTGCTTTCGCAGCAGGCGATGCTTCGACGGGCGCTGGAACGAGCGCGTCTATCGCCAGTGGATATCGGGTACGTGGAGATGCACGGGACGGGGACGTCGCTAGGCGATCCCATCGAGACGGAGGCGCTGCGAGAGGTCTTCGGGGCGCCGAGGTCCGACGGGTCGAAATGCGTGCTTGGTGCGGTCAAGACGAACATCGGGCATCTCGAGGGCGCGTCTGGAGCGGCGGGTCTCATCAAGGCGGTGCTGGCGCTGGAGCATCGCAGCATTCCGAAGAACGTGCATTTTCGCCGATTGAACCCGCGAATCTCGCTGGAGGACACGCCGTTCGTGATTCCGGCGGAGGACGTGCCATGGCCGCAGGGCGAAAAGCCTCGCCGCGCGGGCGTGAGCGCGTTCGGGCTCAGTGGGACGAATGCGCACGTGATCGTGGAG
>JANMGF010001597.1:0-4482 GCA_031374535.1 Polyangium sp. (in: bacteria) | reverse complement strand
CAGCCTTGGCGAGCTCGAGGCGACCTCGGATCTCGTCCGCCACCATGGCGAAGTCCTCGGCCGCCTCGGCCTTCTTTCCCTCGAGGTACGACCGAAGGCCCTCGATCGCGGTGAGCGCGATGCTCGCGTTCACGCCCCTCTGCGAGAGCGCTTCGATCACGTCGCCGTTCTTCAGGAGACCCTCGAGGTCGTCGAACACGCTCGCGATCTCCCGGGTCGGATCCACGGCAAACGAGGGTGCTGCTCCGATCGTCCGGTCGTCATCGTCGCTCGAGGCCATGGGTCACTTCTTCTTGTCGGTCGTCTCGGTCGTCGTCGGGAGCGCCGAGAACGGGAAATGCGGCGGCTCATGGCCCGGCGCGCACTGGTACTTCGAAAAATCGGTCACGCCCTCGCTCCGCAGGAGCTCCTCGTCGATCCAGGCCTTGCCGGGCCGCGCCGAGGGCTCCTTCGTGAGGAGCGCGAGCGCCGCGTCGGCGAGGATGTCCGCCTTGCGCCAGAACTCCGGGCCGCCGAGGCCGAAGTTGATCGTCGCGAAGCTCTCGATCGCCGTCGCCGGCCAGAGCGCGTTCGCCGTCACGTTGTGCGCCTTCGCCTCCTCCGCGATCGCCTGCGCGATCATGGTCATGCCGAACTTGGACACCGCGTAGGCGCCGTGGTGCGCGACGGCGCTCGCGTCCACGGGCGGCGACATCATCACGATATGCCCCCATTTGCGCTCGATCATGTACGGCAGCGCCGCGCGCGAGAGCGTGAACGACGCGCGCACGTTGATGCTCATCACGAGGTCGAACTTCTTCACCGGCGTCCCCGGCACGTCCGCCCACCAGAGCGCGCCCGCGTTGTTCACGAGCACGTCGAGCCGACCGAAGTGCGACGCCGCCTGCGCGACGGCCGCCTCGCAAGCGTCCGCGTCACGCACGTCGAGCTTGATCGGCAAGGCACGACGGCCGAGCGCCTCGACTTCCTTGGCGACGCTGTGGATCGTCCCCGGAAGCCGGGGATTCGTCTCGACGTCCGACTTCGCCGCGATGACGATGTCAGCGCCTTCGCGCGCGCAAGCGAGCGCGACGGTCCGGCCAATGCCCCGCGAGGCGCCCGTGATGAAAACAACCCTATTCTCGAGCCGCATGGCGGGTTCCATACTGCACGCCGGGACCCTCCGCGATGGTTTTCGTCGCGGAGCGGGCGCGCGCTGTCACCGCCGCCCTTTGCTCCGCTTTCGTGTCCCCTGGACGATCCGGGCCACATCACGCGGGGGCTTCTTGCTCGCCTCGAGCAGGTCCCCGATCCGCGCCGCTTCCGCGTTCTTCAACCCCGAACGACGCAGCGCCGCGATGGCTTGCGCGACGACCTCCCGGGTCTCCGGGCGCTTCGACGTGGTCTTCGCTGTCACCCACGCGACGACCTCGGGGAACCGCGCCGCGAGCACCGCGATCTCTTTGGGCATCCCCTCACGCAAGGTGCGCAGGCCCTGGGAGCGCTCTGCCGCGCGGGGAGAAACGTCGGCGAGCGCGAACGCCTCCTCGAGCCGCGCGAGCACCTCGTCCGGCGCGCGCAAACGATCGAGGACGTCGCGATCCGCCAGCGCTTGAAGGACGACGTGCGCGTGGAAATAACCGTCGGTCCACGCCACGCACTCCCGCAGCGCCTCCTCGCCCCGATGCAGGAGGACCTCACGCAGCGCGGAGACGATGCCCATCCGCACGAGGTGGCGCGGCTCGTCGGCGAGATCGTGCAGCGCGGTCATCGCTCCCGGCACGTCGAACCCCACGATCGCCCGCTGCGCGAGCGTGTGTGCCGCGACGATCACCGGATACTCGCGGGGACACCCGAGGAGCGCCCGGACGAGCGGGTCTGCCTTGCCCCGCTTGGCCGCGATCGCCACGCCTGCCGTACGGGCGAAGTCGAGGTTTGGCCTTGTGCCGGGCAGGTTGGAGTGTCGATCGAGCACGTCGAGCAGTCCTTGCAGGGGGCCGCCTGCGAGGACCTGATCGATGGCCGCGTCGAGCTTGCTGGGTTGTACTTCCGCCATGCGTCCCTTCAGAAGCCGACCGTAGCGCCCACCTCGGGCGTCAGCACGAAGGTAACCACGGGGAGCGTGACATTCGCCCGTACCCCGACGCTGATCGCGACGCGCTCGAGCGGCGCATACTGGATACCACCGCCAAGCGCGAGGAACCCCTGCCCTGCTTGCTTGTACGCCTTCAAGGACTGGATCCGCGGCTCGATGACGCCGCCGGAGAGGTCGCTCGAGGGCCGCGTGCAGGGGCTGTTCTGGTCCCCGGGGTTCGTCGCGCCGCACGCACCGCCGTCCTCGAGCACCTCCACGTTGACGGGCGTGTCGATCTGCGCGAGCCCGGCCGCGGCGAAGACGAACGGGCGCGCGCCGAGGCCCACGAACGGGTCCTTGCCGAGGTAGTAGCTGCCGCGTAGCTCCGCGTGCACCGGGAGGAAACTCGCGTCGTCGTCGCTCGAGGTCCGGAACGCGAAGCCGAGGCGCACGCCGGCCAGGAGGTTGTTCATGAACAGCCGATCGTAGCCGGCCATGATCCGGATCGTGGAGAGCGCGAGGCCCGCCTTGACGTCGTTCGCGACGCCGGCCGTGGGCACGCCGAGGTACCGGCTGCCGTCCTCGCGCACGCAGACGAAATGATCACGCTGCTGCACGTCGACCGCGCAGACGTCCTTGCCCGAGAAGATCGAGATGTCCGGCGCGACGGTGAACGAGACCCAATTTTTGCGTGGCCCCGTGTCCTTCGGCTCCTCGCCGCCGGAGCCCTCGGTCTTCTTCGTGCACTCGCCGCCGACACACGAAAAACCCGCGTTGCACTGGTTGTCGTCGAGGCACTGCTTCGGCCCCGACTCGACCTTCACGCAGAGCTCGGGCGGCGCGAAGCCGGGCCAGCTCGGCGGGTTGCCCTCGATGCGCGCCTTGATCACCGTGACCAAGGGCAACGCGCGTGAGCCTGTGCCCGTCACGATCGCGCCGTCCGCGTCGGTGATCGTGATGTGATACTTGAGCTCGCCTTCCTTCGTGACGTCGCCGCACGGCACGTTGATCCCGAAGCCCTGCTCGCCCACCTTCTTCATCACGAGCGTCTTCCAGTCGCTCACGCCGGGGCTGAGGTACGTGACCGTGACCTTCTTCGCGTCCTCGAGGAGCTCGGGCGCGAGGCGCACGTACAGCGGCAGCGGCGTGTCGATGCGTTGTTCGGTGGGCGCCGTGTGCGTCAAACCCTGGCCCGAGGGCGCAGGTTGTCCCGTGCTGGATCCGCCCGCGGCCGGGCCGTCGAGCTTGAGCTGCTTGCGCGCCTGCTCGTAGGTGTACTTCACCTCGGCCGAGCTCATGTCCTCGTCGGGCTTCGCCGCCTTGTCGAGCGTGAGGGCCTCGACGAACGCCTCCCGCGCGTCCTCGAGTTGCTTCTTGCCCCCCGCGAGCACGACGCCGAGCGCCACGAACGCCCGCGCCTTCACGCTCGGCGTGCACTTGTCGGCGGCGCAAGCGTCGATGGCCGTGCGCAAGCGCTTTTCGGCCTGGTCGAACTTGGTCTCGAGGAAGTCGACGTCCATCGCCTGCGTGATGGCCTTCTCGGTCTGCGCGTCCTTGGGCGCCGCCGCGCGCGCAGGCATGGCCCAGAAGAGCGGAGAGCCAAGCGCAAGGAGCACGAGCGCGGCGCGAGGAGCCGAAGGAAGACCCGGAGAACGCATCGGGCGAACTCTACCTTAACGGCACCTTCCGCCGGAAGAACTCGGAGGGGGGGCCGGGTGGCTCCTCACGAGGTCGACGGGTCACCAAAACCACCCCCCTCCCCGGGCCCATCACGGCGCCCTTTTTCGTTGACACCCCCCATGGCCGAGGAACGCGATGGGCCCGGGAAGGGAGAGCAGCGGAGCTACTTCGTGGCGCCGCGCGGGCTTACCTCCCCGCGTCGCGAAGCATTGGCAGCCATCCAATCGAAGGGTTTCGCGTGGTCATGCCGGAGCGGCGCGGGCGCATGGCTCACGGGTCGCTTCCTGATCGGCTGCGGTCGAGCCTCGGCCATGTGTCGATCCATCCCCTGCATGGGGGGAAGGATTCGCAGCTCGTCGCGACGGACGATATTCGTTTCGAACGTGTGGCTGGCCGTGGCGCTGGCCTGCATGGCCTGGGGTTCACCCCCGGAGGGGGACACGCCCACGGCCACGCCCACCGCGACGCTGCCCATGAAACGCACCGGGGACCGCGTAAAGGACGCGGCGAGGCGTTCCCAGGCATTGGCGATCCTGGCCCGCGCCTCCCGCGCGACCGCGGCGACGAGCACGAGCGGAATGGCCAGAATACGCCGCCGGAGGCGCCGGGGAGGCACCCGATCGAGGGATTCGAGCTTCGTGCGCATGAGATGGATCCCAGCCGAATACCGCTCGAAAACGGTGCTCGACGGCACCTTTCTCTCGACGGCGATCTCTCGAATGGTTTTCTCCTCGATCGCATGTTCGGCC
>JANMGF010001591.1:0-2234 GCA_031374535.1 Polyangium sp. (in: bacteria) | reverse complement strand
GCTTGATCAAGGCGTGCGTGATCGACGCCGCGCCGCCCTCGGGGATGGCGAACCCGCCGCTCGAGGCGAGCATGGCGAGCATGAAGCCCACGACGGCGCCGAACGGATCGTCGGGGCCGACGTCGGTGTGGAGCGCGAGGGCGGGGAGGATGCGGCGGGCGGCCTCGGTCTGGAACGTCGACTCCGCGAAGCCCCGTCCGCTCGACGCGGCGACGCGGGCGAGCCGCAAGAGGTTCGCCGGACCAAACCGGAGCATGGCGCCCGCGGCGGGCAGGGTGGAGAGGAGCGCGTCGAGCAGCTTGTCCCGCGTGCGCCCGTGCCAGAGCGCGAGTTTTTCCCACGCGGGCCCGTCCACACCGAGGGAACGTTTGCTCGCCTCGAGGTCGCGCCCGATCGCCGCGCAGGTCCCGTCCTCGGCTGGGTGGGCGCTGTCCATGGGTGCGTGTCGCCACACCAGACCGGCTCCGGGCAGGTCGAGCGGGAGCAGGGCGGGGCTTGTCGGGCCAAACGGGAAAAACGCGGCGCCGACGTCGTGGCGGAAGCCGGGCAGGGTGCTCTCCTCGGTCCACACCGCGCCGCCGGGGCGTTGTTGCGCTTCGAGGACGAGGACCGACCAGCCGGCCTGGGCCAGGTAGTTGGCGGCCACGAGGCCGTTGGGCCCTGCGCCGATGACGATGGCGTCGGGGGCGATCATGGAACGTGGTGTAGCACGGTGAGAAACCCGCGTGTGATCGCCCGCTCCTGGAGGCCCTAGCCTCGGGGCCACGTGCCCGCGTACGCTGGGGCGCACGATGAGCCTCGGCCCCGCGTCTTCCGTGCCGATCGAGCGCGTCCCGTCGCCGGGCGAGGCCGTCGAGGACGCCGGGACGCGACGCGCGCGGTGGGTCGCGTGGGTCCTCACGTGGGTGTCGTACGCGACGTATTACCTGGGGCGCAAAGGCATCAGCGTCGCGAAGGCGCCGATGGTGGAGAGCCTTGGCAAGGACGTCCTCCGGAACGTGGAGACGGCGTATCTCGCGGCCTACATGGTCGGGCAATACGTCAACGGTTTCCTCGGCGATCGCGTGGGCGCGCGGCGGCTCGTGGGCGTGGGGATGCTCGTCTCCGCGGGCGCGTGCCTCGCGTTCGGGGCGTCGAGCGTGGGCGTCGCGTTTCTCTTCGCGTTCCTGGTGAATGGCCTCGCGCAATCGTCGGGTTGGCCGGGCAACGTCAAGGCCATGGCCGAGTGGACGACGCCGGACAACCGCGGCCGCGTGATGGGCGTGTGGGCGACGTGTTATCAGGTGGGGGGGATCCTCGCGACCTGGTTCGCGACGTTCATGCTGGGGATGTACGGCTGGCGGGCGAGTTTCTGGGGCCCGGCCGTGGTCGTGGCGCTCGTCGGCGTGCTGGTGCTTTTGTTCCTGAAGCCGGGGTTGCGTTCGGCCTCCGTCGCGACCGTGGGCCATGGGACGACGGTCGTCGATCACGGCGTCATGGAGCCGTCCGTGCTTCGGGAGAAGCAGCGGCAGGAGCGGAGCCGCGTGCTCCGGAGCCCGACGATCTGGTTTTATGGCGCCTCGTACTTCGGGATGAAGCTCATCCGGTACAGCCTTCTCTTCTGGCTCCCGTTTTACCTGACCACGGCGCTCCATTATTCGAAGACGGGAGCCGGGTACCTGTCGATCTCGTTCGAGGTCGGCGGGGTGCTGGGGACGATGGTGATGGGGGCGCTCTCGGATCGTTATCGTGGAATCCCACGGTCTCGATTCGCCGCGGCCTGGCTTGTGCTCCTCGCCGGCGCGATCTTCCTGTATGCTCGCATCGGCGCGACGGGCACCGTCACCAATTTCGTGGTCATGGCCCTCGTCGGCGCCTTGCTTTTCGGGCCGGACTCGCTCATCAGCGGGGCAGCAGCCCAGGACGCGGGCGGGCCGTACGCGGCGGCGACGGCGGCGGGCGTGGTCAATGGGATCGGATCCGTCGGGGCGATCTTGCAGGAGCACGTGACGCGCGGCGTGAGCGAGCGTTACGGGTGGGACAAACTGTTTTACGTGTTCGTGGGGCTCGCGGCGTTCTCGGCGGTATGCCTGGTTCCGACGTTCCGGCCGCGGCGCTAGTACATCATCCCGGAAGTTCGTAGTGGTTCACGCGATCGGCATGAGCATCCAGCCGAAGGAACCGTGGAGGAGGTCGAGCAAGGGCTCCTGCTCACGGTCCTGGTAGGGCGTTGGTTCCCAGCGGGAGCGGTATGG
>JANMGF010001494.1:0-2236 GCA_031374535.1 Polyangium sp. (in: bacteria) | reverse complement strand
GAGGCGTTCATCGCCGCGCAGAAACCTCATTACGGGATCCTCTCGCTCGGCGCCTTCCTTGGTTTGAAGGCCAAACACAACCTCGAGGTCATCGGCCAGGTCGCCGTCTCCCGCGCAGGGGGCCAGCAGTACCACCTCATCAGCAAGTCGAGCGGCGACCTCGCCGGCTGCAAGGGCAAGGCGCTCGCCAGCGACCACGCCGACGACCCGAAGTTCATCGAGAAGGTCGTCTCGAAGGGCGCCTTCAAGCTCGGGGACTTCACGTGGGTCACGACGACCCGCCCCATCCAGACCATCAAGAAGGTCGTCAGCGGCGACGCCGCGTGCGCGCTCATCGACGACGCCCAGCTCGCCGAGCTCGGCAAGATCGACGGCGCTGCCGACATCAAGTCGGTCTGGTCGAGCGACAAACTCCCGCCCATGGTCGTCGTCGCGTTCCCCTCGTCTTCCGCCGACGGACGCAAAGCGTTCCAGGCAAACCTCGGCAAGATCTGCGAAGGCGAAGGCAAAACGACGTGCGGCGAGGTGGGCATCCTCTCGCTCAAGTCCGTGAGCCCCGCCGATTACGCGGGTGTCGTCGCCGCGTACGACAAGTAGCGCTCCCCCGCTCGCTTCGGTGGGGCCCCTCCTCCCTGCCAACCGGTGTTATTTCTCCCGCCCGTGCGCTGGTCCCTTCTCCTCCTCGGTGCTGCCCTGAGCGCCTTACCCGCTTGTTTCGGCACCAGCGTGACCGGCGCGCAGGGCCCCTCGGTCGGCGCTTCGCTCCGGGCCGCCGTCGAGACGAAAGACGCGCTCGTCATCGCCGACGCGCTCGAAGAGCTCATCGCCCAAGGCGCCGACACCCCCGAAGATCGCCAGCTCGCCTACGCCGAGGTCCGCGCGAACGCCGTGGACACGGCCGCGTGTGCGTACGCGCGCGCGGTCGTCACGGGCCGGCTCGTGCAGCTCAAGGGCCTGCTCGGAGCCGACATGGTGGGCGAGGTCGAGCACTTCGCGCTGAGGAGCCGAAAGCTCGATCCCGCCTTCCGTGAGGGCGCCGCGACCCGCATGCTGGGCACGCTTTACGTCGTCGCCCCGGCCGCGCTCCTGCGGAATGGAGATTCGGAGACGGGGCTCGAGCTGCTCTTAGGCCTCGTCCAGCAGCGCCCCGACGTCATCGAGAACCACCTGCGCGTCGCCGAAGCCTACATCGCGCTCGGGGACGCCGAGCCCGCCAAGCCCCACCTCTGTCGTTGCTCGGCCGAACGCGCACGTTTGCGCCGCGACGATCAGTCGCTCCTCGCGCAGCTCCTCAAGGACGCGGGTAACCCGAGGTGCCCGGAGCCCGCGCCGCCGAAACCCGCGCCTCCTTGAAAGGCGGAGAACCGCGGCGCTCTGCGAGCCCAAAGGCGACACGTGATCCACGGGCGGCCCACGCGGGATCGTGATAGCAGCGTGCCCGTGACGACCTCTCCGAGCACTCGAAAAGGCCCCACCGGCGGGCCCGCAAAACCGGTTCACGAAGCGCCCCAATGGCTCACGCGCCTCTTTTCCGGGATCATCGCGCGCCGCTGGCTCGTCGTCGCCCTCTATGCGCTCGTCCTCCCGCCCGCGGCCTGGTTCGCGGCCCGCGTGCAGCAGGACAACGCGATCGAGCGGCTCATCACGACGAGCGACACGGAGTACGTCCGCACCCGCGCGTTCGAGAAAGTCTTCGGTTCGGGCGAGTTCGCCGTCCTGCTCGCCGAGGCCGACGATCCCTTCGCGCCCGCGGTGCTCGATCGGCTCGACAAGCTCGAGCGCGCGCTGAAGGAGATCCCGCGCGTCGAGCCGAACTCGGCGCTCTCGATCTACCGCCGCGCCAAGGCCGGCTTCGAGCCGAACGCGGAGCAAGCCGAGGCCCTCCGCAAGTTCGTCACCGGCACGCAGCTCTTCCGTGATCAAGGCCTCGCCGGCGATGGATACCTCGCGATCGCCCTCATCCTCGACGTCCACTCCAGCGTGGAGCGGCGCGAGGCCCTCTCGGCCGTGCGGCGCGCCATCGAGGCGACGGGCGGCGACGGTCCCCCGCTGAAGACGTTGCGCCAGGTGGGACAGCCTTACGTCAACCTCTACCTCGACGACGACGTGCAGAAGTCGGGTCCGCGGTACATGGGGCTCTTCGTGGTGTTCATCATCGCGCTGAACCTCTTTCTTTATCGTTCGGCGCGCACGCTCCTGGCCTTTTTGATCACCCTCGGCGTCAGCGTCGCCGACC
>JANMGF010001465.1:0-5309 GCA_031374535.1 Polyangium sp. (in: bacteria) | reverse complement strand
CCGGAACGAGAGGCTCGTGAAATGGGGCGCGTCGGCGGCCTCGCCGCCCGTGAAGACCGCAATGGGACCGTTCGACTCGATGAGCGTGCCCGTGAAATCGGCGTTGAACCCGCCCGTCTCGAGGTTCAGCACGTCGAAGGCGTCGAGGTTCGTCTCGATGGTGCCTTGCTTCGGTGTCTCGGGCACGGGGCCGCCCCCCACGACGTTGGCCGTCGTCTTCACGCGCACCGTGGTGTTCGGTTGTGTGCCAACGATCGTGAGGAACGAGCGGAGGTGGATCGGGTCGTTGGGGTTGAAGTTCGTGTTCGGATCGTCGGTCGCGGCGATCGTCTGCGGCCAGCCGACGACGACGTACGACGTGATGAGGCTGTCCTCGACGCCGAACGAGAGCGCCTCGGTGGGCTTCAAGAGCGAGGCGTCGTTCGAGAAGACGTTCACGTTCTCGAGCGGGTTGAACTGATACGCGACGACGGGGAAATCCGTACGAACGCGGAAGGCATGACGCGTGAGCGCCGTGTGCGAGCCGGTGTCGTATTCGCCCTCGGGGCTGCCGTCGACCTCGCGCGGGCCGAGCTTGAAGACCTGCAAGTTGAGGGGCGCGATGATCGCCGTCGCGATGTCGTAAGGCCCCGCGGGAGAGCCGGGCAAACCGTCGTCCTGCGCGATGTGCACGGCGACGGCCACGTCCGGGTGCGGGTTCGAGACGACGACGGCGAACTGCTGCGCCGCCGCGTTGCTCGTCGCATCGATCATCGCGTTGTCGAGATCGACGGCCCAGTACTCGCAGCCGACGTTGCTCTTCTCGATGGCGGCGCGTCCGCAGAGGTCGACGCAGCTCCCGACGCGACACGCGATGCCTTTCGAGGGATCACATGTGTCGACGAGCGTCTCCACGGTGCCGTCGTCGTTGCAGCGGTACACGTCCTGTCCCTTGCAGCTCCCACCACTCGGCACGCAGGTCGTGCAGCGGAGGAGCGTCGGGGCGCAGACGAGCCCGGCCGCCGCGCAATCCTCGACCACGGTCCACGCAGGGCCCACGCCCGTGTCGGTGCAGCGCTCGAGCGCGGTCGTGCATCGCTCGAGGCCAAGCACGCAAGCAGGCGGAGGCGGGGGCTTGGGCTCGACCTCTTCCCAGCGGGTCGACTTGTCGAAGCAACTCGCGACCAAGATCGCTCCGGCGAGCACGAGGACAGCGCGCTTCACAGGAACGCCTGGAAATAATCGAGGGCGTAGGCGCTCATCCCGATCGGCCGGATGTCCCGGTACCGGAGCGCGCCGTAGGAGAATTTGTCGACACGCGCGCCGTAGACGCCGATCGTGATCGGCCCGCCCGGCAGCCCGCCGTAGGGGAACGTGAAGCCCGAAAGATCGGGGATCTCGACGGCGTGCGAGCCCTTGGGCACGACCACGGTCCAGCGGATGAGGCCGTTGCCGCTGGTGATGTCGTAGACCGAAAGATCGATCGCCGAGCCACCCGCGCCGAACGTGGTGGCGAGGTGCCGGCCGTCCCACGCAGCTCCGTTCGCAGGCGTGTTCAGCGTCGGAACGCCGACGAACCCCTCCACGAAGAGGTCCTCGGCGGTGCTCGTCGAGAGCAGACGGCCGACGACGGACATGGGCGCCTGGGCCTGCGGGCCCGTGACGGCGCGGGCTGTCGAGAGGTACGTCGTGCCGAGGAACGAGCCGTCGAGCGCGGGCAGACCGACGAAGCCGATCGGCCCGGCGAGCGGCAGGAGCGGCGTCTTCACGCCCGCGGGCAGGATCGCGTAGCCGTCGTTGCCGAGCATCACGGAGACCGTGGCGCGCACGCGATCGGGACCCTTCGGCCCAGGCGCGGGCGGCGTGACGTCCATCGTGAGCGCTTGATCGAGCGTCCGATCCATCACGATGTACACCTGCTCGGTGAAGGTGCCCGGCTCGACGCTCACGCCTTGCACCATGCCCATCGCGTACGCCGTGAACTTCGCGGGCTCGGTCGTGGTCTCGATCCCGGCGAGCGCATACAGGGCGCGATTGCCGACGCCGCTGCCGATCTGGAACTGGTAGCCGAGCTCCCCGGGCGTGTCGGGCAGGACCGCGGTCGAAGGGTGGGGGAGCTGGAACGTGGCCGTCGGATCGCCGTTCGCGTGGAAGACGTACGCGGCCCGGCGCTCCCCCGGCGCCTCCGCGGGCACGTTGATCCACGGCGACTTCTTGAACTCGACGGCGCCCGTCCAGACGAGCTCGCCGGAAATGCCGCCGCCGGCCCCGGGTTTGCCCCCGACCGGCGGAGGATCGCCGTCTGCCGCGCATGCAGGGCTCAAGACCGGGTCGAGGTAAACGGTGGCGGTGTCGACCGGGACGTCGACGAACGTGATGGGGCTGTGGCACTTGGCGGCGATCGTCACGGTGCGCGGCGCGGAGAGCGAGGGATCGGCGAAAAGCGCCACGCCCGTCGCGTCGACCTGCTTCACGAGCGCGGACGGGAGATCACTGCCCACGATCACGTGGGCGCCGGGGATCGGGTCGCCCGTGAAGTTATCGTAGACGAGCACCTTGAGCTGGCCCTCGATCGGAGCGCCGCTGAGCCCGCCCTTGAAGCCGTTCGTGCTGTCCTCGTAGGTGTATGCGTCGAGCACGACGATCGGCTGCCCGTCCCCCGCGTCGACCGAAACAGGCTTCGCGCCGGGCGTGCCTTTGGGGACCGTGCAGGTGATCGATGTCGGCCCGTTGACCGTCTGCGTCGTGCAGGATTTGCCGCCGATCTTCACGATCGCGCTGTCGCCAAAGCTCGTCCCGTCACCGGCGATCTCGATGACCGTGCCGCCGGCGACGGGGCCACTCGAGGGGGCCGCGTAAAGCGCGTCGTAGGCGTATCCGCCGGGGAGCGAGCGGCGCGTGGAGGTGTCGTCGCCCTTCTGCACGGTGAGCGTGACCGAACCCGCGGAGCCCTTCGGCGCGATGATCTGCAGGCGCGTCGGATCGATCGGCACCATCGTCGACGCGTCGGCCTCGACCTCACCAAAAAAGACGCGTGTCGCCGCGGCGAAGCCGTTGCCGCGGATGAGCACGCGCTGGCCGCCGGTGAAAGGACCGTGCGCGGGATCGGCGCCGATGACGGCATACGGATCCGCGACCGGGATCTCGGGCGCCGCGTCGATGGGCGGAACACCCCCGTCGAAGTTGATGAGCGGCTCTTCGCCGTCGCCGTCGGTTTGCCGGCGGATGCCTTCGGGCGCGCCGGCGATACACGCCGAGGCCGTCCACGCGAAGAGCAAGACGCCCCGCAGGGCAAGCGTTCTCGGGCTGGTTTCAAGGTCGCGCACACCGGGAGTGTACGCGATGGGGACCACGAGGGGCGAGGCTCCGATCGTCTCCGCAGGGCCTTCGTGTGCCCCTGTTGCGAGGAGGTCAGTCGGGATCTTTGCTCAGGCCGAGGCTCGCTTGTTTCTCGGCGAGCGCCTTGACGTCCGGCTCGATGTCCTCGAACGGATCGTTGAAGTGGATGGCGACGGCATACGGCCAGATGTCCGAGACCTCGATGCTGCGCCGCTCGTCCCGGACGACGCGACCTTTCACCTCGCGCGACACGTTCGGATCCCCGGTGAGGTAAAGCGAGAGCGTCACCTCGTCGCCGATCTTCACCCGTGCGCGTGTGAGTAGCAGGGCGCCCGAGACGCTGAGATCGCGGATCACCGCGGTGCGCTTGTTCCCGTTGCCCGTGTCCACGTGGGCCGGGAAGACAGCGCTGTGTCGCAACGCGGTGCGGCGGTCCGACGCGGGGCCCGACAAAGGACCTTCGGAGTACGGTCCTTCTTCTTCGTCTTCAAGATCTTGGGTGCTCATGGGCGTTCCTCGGCGCGCGCTCTCGGGGAGCCATCTTCCCGCGGGAGCGCCGCTCGTGACAAGGCCGAACGCCGAGGGATGGGCCGGAGGCGGCGTTCGTTTCCCGGCAGCGGGCGCTCACTCCTGGCTAGCTCCGCGCGACCTCTTCCCGTTCGCCCCGGCCCGCGAGCCGCGCGACCGTCTCGAGCAGCGTCCCCAGATCGAAGGGCTTCTTCAGGAACGCCGCGCACCCGAGCTCCTGCGAGAGCCGTCGTCCTTCGGCTGCGCTCATCATCACGACCGGGATCCCCCCGAGCGACGCGTCGTCGTGCATCAGCCGCAACATCTCGGCCCCATCGACGACGGGCATCATCCGATCGAGGAGCACGAGATCGGGCCGCGCCTCCGCCAGACGCGCGAGCCCCTCGCGCCCGTTCGACGCCGTGATCACGCGGTATCCCTCCGCGGTCAGCAGGTCGCTCAGCACGTCGACGATGTCGAGCTCGTCATCCACGACGAGGATCGTCTTCACGTGCCCCCCCGGACGCGCCGGCCGGTGATGGGCCGATCCACCTCGATCCCGTGGCTCGAGATGCGGAGCTTGCGCAGCGTCATGTCGTGATCGCCGCCTCCCACTTTCCGCACCGCGACGTACTTGCGGAGCCTCCGCCCTTTTTCCTTCTCCTCGAGGGCGATCACGTTGTCGACGAAGAGCGCCTGCGGGGGCGTACACGTGCCCACCACGTGCTCCCACGTCGAGCTCGTCTCCGCGAGGATCGTCGTCGCGCCACGCACCGCGAGCTCGGCCCAGAGCGCCGCGTGGAAACGATCGAGGCGATCGATGTCCGTCACCATGTTGCGGAAGCCACGCAGCCCATCGATGAACACGCGCTTCGGCTTGGCACAGCTGGCCTCCGCGAGCAGGCGCCACGCGATCGCATCGGCCGTCCCCTCGGTCGGCGGATACCAGAGCATCGTGAGCTCACCACGATCGATCGCCCCCTGGGCGTCGAGCCCGATGCCACCCGCGGCCCGGACGATCCGCGCGGGTCCCTCGCCGAAACCCAGGTAGATCCCGCGCTCGCCGCGCTTGCCGCCCGCGAGGAGGAAACTCATGCCGAGGAGCGTCTTGCCCGTGCCGGGACCACCGACGAGCACCGTGGACGAGCCCGCGAACACGCCTCCGTCGAGCATCGCGTCGAGCCCCTCCACGCCGAAACGCAGCCGCACGTCCGAAGACACCTCGGCAGGCCGCGGGAAGGGGTGAGCCTCGAGTCGGGGGTAGATATGAATACCCGCATTGTTGATCTCGACCGCGTGCGCGCCAAGGGCGTACTTCGTGGCGCGCATCTTCTCGACGACGAGCTCGCGCACCGCCCGCGTGCCGACCCGGCGCTGATCGAGCGTGAGCAGCCCGTCGACCGTCGCCTGCTCGGGCCGCGGCGCGTCCAGGGGTCCACGTGTCGCGAGGAGGAGCATCGTGCAGCCGGTGAGGCTCGCCGACG
>JANMGF010001434.1:0-3565 GCA_031374535.1 Polyangium sp. (in: bacteria) | reverse complement strand
GCCCGCTTCGTCCTGACCTACGTCGTGGCGGGCGTATTCGGGTTCGTCGCTTCGATGCTTTACACGATCCTCGTCGATCCCTCGGGCGGAGGCCTCACGGCTGGCGCGAGCGGGGCCGTCTTCGGGATCATGGGGCTCGTGCTGGGGATGCTCTACCGCCAGCGAAACCCGCAGTGGAAACGGTTTGCCGTGCAGGCCGTGCTGCTCAACGTGGTGTTCGGCTTCGCCATCAACCAGGCCAACGTCGGCGTCCTGATCAACAACATCGCGCACCTGGGTGGCCTCGGGGCCGGCATCCTTTTCGGCGTGATTTTTGCCAGACCAGCACCCGTTTCCAGCCGGAACGGTCGGTCGGACCTCGGGATGAACGTCGCCGCGGTGCTCGGCCTGCTCACATGCGTGGCGTCGCTCGTCCTGGCACAGCTTTCGCCGACCTGGCGTGAGCTCGAGCAGAGCGGGGGGCGTTCGTCGGGGCGCGCCGACGCGACGCATGGAGCCGCGGATCGCGTGCGTCATCCGGCGCCCTGACCCCCTCATCGAGAGCCGGCCGCACGATTTCCGGACGAGGCGGTGATTGCAAATTCGTCTCCGACCGTCTACCGCCTCGTATCGATTTCTTCCCGAGGAGACGTCATGTCGCACAGCTCGCTCCGGCTCGCTCTTGTTGTTACCTCCGCGGTCGCCCTTGGCGGCTGCACGGTCTACGTCAATAACCGTCGCCCCCAACCGAACCAGCAGCAAGCGCAGCCGGTGCGGCAACCGACCCGGGGGACTCGCCAGCCCACCAACGCCCAGCGTCCCAGGCCGACCACGCAGCCGGGCACGCAGACGCCCGCCACGAGGCCCGCCGTCGAACCGCCGCGCATCAACGGCCGCACGCCCTTCGGCAACGGCACGCTCGGCGCCTTCAAGGGCTACGCGTACGTCATCCCCGACACGACGACGAAGATGCCGGACCTCTCGAAGATGGTCCCCTTCGCGTCGATGCTCACCGACAGCTTCATCGTCCAGCGCCAGGAGTTCACCGGCGGCTTCCCCGGCGTGCTCGCCCAGGAAGAGTGGTTCGCCATCCGGTACGAGGGCGTCTTCGACGTCCCACAGGAGGGCAACTACATCTTCAAGCTCACCTCCGACGACGGCGCCATCCTGTATATCGACAACGCGCAGGCCATCGACAACGACGGCCTCCACGTGCCCAAGGAAGTCTCGGCCACGAAGCTCCTTCGCGCCGGCCGCCATCAGCTCCGCCTCGATTACTTCCAGGGCAGGAAGGGCACGGTCGCCCTCGCGCTCTCGATGGCCCTCGGTGACGCAGTGCCGAAGCCCCTCGTGGGCGTTCGCTAGCTCGCGCACCACGCCTCTCCCCGCGACTCTTCCAACCTTCGTTCGTCCGGTCCTTCGTGGCCAGCTCGATCCTGCGGCTTATTCGACGCGCAAGGTAGGCATGATGCTATCGTCGCCTCGCGTATGGCGTCGGTGAACCCGCTCTCGCGGGAGCTCGTCTTCAAGATTGTCTACTACGGCCCTGGGCTCGGCGGGAAGACGACCACGCTCGAGTACATCCACGCGACGGCCAAGCCCGAGCACCGTGGCAAGCTCGTCTCGCTCGCGACGCCCGTCGACCGCACGCTCTACTTCGACTTCCTGCCGATGCGACTGCCGCCCATCCGCGGCATGAACGTGCGGCTCCAGCTCTTCACCGTCCCCGGGCAGGTCTACTTCAACGCGACCCGCAAGCTCGTCCTCACGGGCTCCGACGGCATCGTGTTCGTGAGCGACTCGCAGATCGCGCGCGCCGACGCGAACCTCGAGAGCCTCGACAACCTGCGCGACAACCTCGCCGATCAAGGCCGGAACGTCGCGGACATGCCGCTCGTCTTCCAGCACAACAAACGCGACCTGCCCGACGTGCTCCCCATGGAGGAGCTCGACAGGATGCTGAACCGCTGGCGCGCACCGTCCCTGCCCGCGTCGGCAAAGACGGGCCTCGGCGTGTACGAGACGCTCGAGCGGATCACGCAGGTCGTGCTCGCGTCGTTCGAATCGCAGATCCCCGAGTCGGTGCGCGCCGCAGCCGCAGAGGCCTACGATCCGGCCGAAGAAGGGCTCGCTGCCGCGCTGCGCGACGCCTCGCGAAGTGATCGCCCCCCCGCGAGCGCCGCGATGGTCAACCGCGTCTCGGCGAGCCGCGGTTGGGGCAGCATGCCGCCGGACACGGGCGTCGAGGACGACGACCTGAAGAGCGCGGCGATGCGCCCTCCGCCTCTGCCCGTCACGAGTTTCCCCGAGATGACCGAAGAGCCTGCGCCGCCGAGCGCGCAGCTCGCGATCGCGCCGCCCGCCGAGGCGCCGATCCTGCCAAAGTCCGAGTCCGTACGACCACCGCCGCCGCCTCCCTCGGTGCATCCGCCGCCCACGTCCGGTCGGCCCCGCGCGCCCGAGTCGACGCGCAGCCGCACGCGCCCCTCCGTCTTCCCGCCGCCGAAGCCCTTCGCGCCGCTGGTCCCGCAGGCGCCGTTGCTCCCGCAGGCCCCACCTGCGTCGCAGTCGGCCCCGAGCGCGGGCCCGCCCTCGACCCACGGGGCCGCCGTGAACATCGCGTCCGTCGAATCCCCCACGGGCACGGGCATGTCGTTCGCCGAGCTCTGGCCCGACGTCGATCGTTCACTCGTGAACCATGTCGAGACGGCGATCGCGGGCGGCCGCTATGCCGAGGCGATCGAGCAGTGTGATGGGCTCGTGGCGCGCGTGCTCGCCAGCGCGGCGAGCGTGTTCGGCGCCTCGGATGCGCCGCGTGATCCCGGGGCGGTGCCGATCCTGCTCGGGCTCGACGGCCGCCGGTACCTGTCTTTTCGCTCCACCGTGCGTGCGGCGCGCGGCGGCGGGAAGATGACCGCGCGCGACGCGCTCGCGACGTACGCATTCGCCATCGACGCACGCCTCGCGCGAAGCTCGATCCGCTAGAGAAATCCGTCGCCGGCTAGAGCCTGTCGGGGGCGGGCACCACCGAGTAGCGGCGCATCGACACGTTCATGAGCAGCGCGATGCACATGAGCATCGTCGTCACGCTGGAGCCGCCGTACGAGAAGAGAGGCAAGGTCACGCCGACGACGGGGAGAATGCCGCACACCATGCCGGCATTGATGAACGCGTGCCAGAAGAGCACCGCGCCGCAGCCCACGCCGAGCACCGCGCCGAAGCGATCCTTCGCGAGCGAAGCGATGCGGATCGACCACATGCACAGAAACCCGTAGAGCAGGACGAGCAGCACGCTGCCGGCGAAGCCCCACTCCTCGGCGAACACGGGGAACGGGAAGTCCGAGAACTGGTCGGGCAGAAAGTTGAACTGGTTCTGCGTGCCCTTCATGTACCCGTTGCCGAAGAGCCCGCCGTTGCCGATCGCCACGCGCGAGTGATGCGCGTGCCAGCCGGTCTTGAGGATGTCGTCCTCGGGCCGCAAGAAGACGGTGATGCGCGCCTTCTGGTAGTCGAGCAGGACGTAATTCCAGATGACGGGCGTGGCGGCGGCGAGCGTCGTGATGAAGACGAGCACGCTCTTCCAGCG
>JANMGF010001365.1:0-5131 GCA_031374535.1 Polyangium sp. (in: bacteria) | reverse complement strand
GCGGCGGCGCGGGCGGCGCGGGCGGCGGCCCGGCGTGCACCGAGTCCTGCGCGGCGGCGACGGACGACCCGAACGTCCCCTTCTGCGCGACGGCCGGCGGCATGGAGGCCGAGAAGTCCTACAACGAGATCTTCGCCTGCTCCTGCGGCATGGGCGGCGCCTGTGAGGCCGTGTGCCTGGATAACCTCTGCAAGGCGGGCGGGACGCCGTCCAACGATTGCGTGGCCTGCGTGATCAACACGCCCGAGCCCAATGGCTGCTCCGGCTCGTACGGCAACTGCGCCTCCGACGTCGACTGATCCACGACACCTCGATCGATCACCCGTGAGCGGCCCCCGTGGCCGCTCGCGGCTTTTTGTGCCCCCACGATCTGCGCGCGTCGTGCTAACGACCCCGCCGTGAAGGCCATCATCATCGGCGCGGGCCGCGGCAGCCGGCTCCGCCACCTGACCGAAGAGATCCCGAAGACCCTGGTCCCCGTCCTCGGACGCCCGATGCTCGACGGCATCCTGGAGGCGCTGGCCGCCGGTGGCTTCACCCGCAAGGACGTCATCTTCATCTGCGGGTACAAGGCCGACGTCATCCGCGAGCGGTACCCCGACCTCACCTACGTCGAGAACACGCGCTGGGAGCACAACAACATCCTGGCCTCGCTGCTCTGCGCCAGGGAGCACCTCGCGGAGGGGTTCGTCTCGACGTACGCGGACATCGTCTACCGGCCCGAGGTCGTCCGAGAGCTCGTCCGGGCGCCCTGGGACATCACGCTCGCCTGCGACACGGACTGGCGGAGGCGTTACGAGGGCCGCTCGCAGCACCCGGAGACGGACGCGGAGAAGATGCGCGCGGAGGATCGGCGCGTCGTGGAGCTGTCGCGGCGGATCGAGTCCACGCAAGCGGCGGGCGAGTTCATCGGCGTGATGAAGCTGTCGGCGGCAGGGGCTACGCGTTTCGTGAGCGCCTTCGACGAGGCCGGAGCGGCGTACCCGGAGGGCGTGTTCCGCGAGGGGCGCTCTTTCGAGAAGGCGTACCTGATCGACCTCCTGCAACACATGCTGGAGCGCGGCGAGGAGATGCACCGCGTGGACACACACGGCGGGTACATGGAGATCGACACGCTCCAGGACGCATCGCTGGCCGAGGCGTGGTGGAGCGGGGGCAAGCCAAGCTAGGCTTGGGGAATGCGCCAGGTCTACGCCGAGGGCATCGGGACGTTCATCGTGGTCTTCGCGGGGTGCGGGGCGGCGGCCGTGGGCGGGGCGGCGCTCGGGACGATCGGGATCGCGCTCGCGTTCGGGCTCGCGTTCGCCGCAGCCGCGCTCGCGCTCGGGCCGATCAGCGGAGCGCACCTGAACCCAGCGGTCACCGTGGCGGCCGCGCTTTCCGGGCGGATGCGGGCGCGGGACGTGTTGCCGTACGTCGCAGCGCAGACCGCGGGCGCGACGATGGGCGTGGGGCTCGCGGTGATGATCGCGCGGGGCCGGCCAGGCGGGGCGCCGGGCGTGTTCGAGGCGCTGTCGGGCGGGTTCGGGCGGTACTCCCCTGGGTTTTACGGCGCGAACGCCGCGCTGGCGTCGGAGATCGGGCTGTCGGCGATCCTCGCGTTCGTGCTTTTGGGGTCGACACGGAGCGCGCGTCCTTCCGCGTTTCACGCGCTCTCGGCTGCGGCAGGCGGGATCGGCATCACGCTCGTGCATCTCGTGGGGATGCCGGTAACGGGTTTGCCCGCGCACCCGGCGCGCGCGGTGGGCGCGGCGCTCTGCGCGGGCGGCGTCGCGATCGATCAGCTCTGGATCTTCGTCGTGGGTCCGATCGTCGGCGGAGCGATCGCGGCGATGGCGCTGCGCGTCTTGTTTGCGCCCGAAGGAACCGTCGAAGCCACGCGTATCACGACCGAGCGGGCGCGCTGAGCGGAGATCACCGGCTGAGCGTGGTCAGCCGAGCTGAAAACGCACCGTGGGCAGATCGACGGCGGCGGTGTCGACGACGATCGTGTCTCCGGCGCAAACGACGTCACGCGGGCGCACGGACGAAAAGCTCTCATCGGGCGACTTGCGACGGCTGACGATGCGGCAGGGCAAGCGCTCCTCGAGGTCCATCACGGTCGCTTCGGATCGCGACGCGCCCACCGAGACCTCGGCCGTCACGCGCACGATGTCGTCGAGCCGATACGCGGCGCGCACGCCCTCGTACGTCGCCTGGATCGCGATGAGCGGCGCGGAGAGGGCGCTCGTGGAGAACGACTGATCGAGCCCGAGCGCGCCGCCGACCTTGCCTGCGAGACGCTGGTCGAACATGCGCATCACCACACGCACGGCGGGGTTCATGCGTTTCGCGTCGAGGGCGATCTCGAGGTTCGCGAGATCGTCACTCGTCGCGCAAACGACAGCCTTCGCGCGTTTGGCGCCGACTTTTTCGAGCAGCTCGTCGCGGCGCGCATCCCCGACGTGCACGGGCACGCCTTTCTCGCGTACGGCGTCCACGAAGCTGTCTTTTTCGTTTTGCTCGATGGCGACGACGTCTTCGCCGAGGCGGCAGAGCTCCTCGATCACGCGGTAGCCCACGTGCCCGACGCCGCACACCACGACGTGTCCGCTCATCATGTTGGTCATGATCGAGGTCCAAACCTCCCGGCGCGTCGCGAGGTCGAAGAGCGACGCGCCGATCTTGAAGACGCCCTGCGCGAGCAGGAAGAGGCCGGCGAGCGGGGTCAACCAGAAGACGGCGCGCGCGACGGGCGTGTGGGGGAAAGGCTCGGTCGGCTCGAAGACGAGCAGCGTCCAGAGCGACCAGATGGTCTCGGTGAAGTCGGGCAAACGTTCGCCGCCGCGCCGGAGATCCCAGCGCAGGACAAACGAGGCCGTGATGAGGTACAGGGCCGCGTAGAGGAGCGGCGGCCCCATGCGGCCGAGGACATATCCTGCGGCCGCGAGGCGGAGCCGAAGGGGTCGGAAGCGATGACGCTTCGAGATCAGTCTTCCTCTTCCGTGACCTTGAAGCCGCTGTCCTTGATGACCTTGTCCTGGACCATCGGCGGGCAGATCGCGAGGTGATCGACGCTCATGGAGAACGTGCCCTTGCCTTGCGTCATGCTCTTCAGCTTCGACTCGTACTCGAGCACCTCGGAGAGCGGCACGTACGCGTTGATGATCGTCTGATCCTCGAGCGTGTCCGTGCCGAGGATGCGGCCGCGGCGGCTGTTGATGTCGCCGATGACGTCACCCGTGGCGACGCTCGGCGCGACGACCTGCATCTTGACGACCGGCTCGAGCAACACGGCGCCGGCCTGCGCAGCGGCGGTCTTGAAGGCCTTGCTGCCGGCCATCTGGAAGGCCGCGTCGGACGAGTCGACGTCGTGGTACTTGCCGTCGTGGAGACGCACCTTCAGGTCGACGAGCGGGAAGCCGGCGAGGAAACCCTTCGCCATCGACTTCACGACGCCCTTCTCGACGGAAGGGATGAACTGACGCGGGATCGCGCCGCCGACGACCGCGTCCTCGAAGACGAAGCCGCCGCCGCGCGGGAGGGGCTCCATGTCGATGTAACAAACACCGAACTGGCCGTGGCCGCCCGTCTGCTTCTTGTGTTTGCCCTCGACGCCCGCGACGCGTTTGGTGATCGTTTCCTTGTAGGCGATGTGCGGCGCGCCGAGGCGGCAGTCGATGCCGATGCGGCGGCGAATGCGCTCGACCGTGATCTCGAGGTGGAGCGAACCGAGGCCCGACACGACGAGCTCGCGCGTCGACTCCTCGACCGCCACCGAGAGGCCCGGATCCTCCTCCGTGAGCTTGTAAAGAGCGGAGCTCACCTTCTCCTCGGCGCCCTTGCCCTCGAACTTCACGCCGCGCGAGAACAAGGCCGGCGGGAGCTCGGGCGCCGTGAACAGGAACGGGTGCCGCTCGTCGCTCAACGTCTGTCCGCTCAACGTCGACTTGAGCTTGGCAAGCGCGACGATGTCGCCCGCCTTGGCCTCGTCGACGGCCTTCGCGTCCTTGCCGACGATGTTGAAGATCTTGCCGACGCGCTCGGCATGGCCCGTCGACGCGTTGAGCATCGCGCTGTCGGGCTTCAGCGTGCCCGAGAGGACACGCGCGAACGAGGTGCGGCCCGCGTGTGGATCGATCGAGGTCTTGAAGACGAAGACCGAAGTCGGCGCGTCGGGCGAGCTCGGACGCTCGGCGGAGGCGGGCGGCACGCCGGGTTTGCCGCTGGGGACCGTGCCCTTCCACGCGGGGTGCAGCGTGGGCGCGGGGACGAGCTCCACGATGCCGTCGAGCAGCGCCGCGATGCCGCTCGGCCGCGTGCCGGAGGCGAAGTAGACGGGCACGATCTTGCCCTCGCGCACGGCGTCGCGCAGGCCCTTGTCGAGCTCCTCCTGCGTGAGATCCCCTTCGGTCAGGTACGTCTCGGTGAGCTCGTCCGTGGTGCCGGCGACGTCGTCCACGAGCCTGCCGCGGCCCGTCTCGAGCGCGCCCGCGAACTCACTGGGGACTGCGTTCGACGCGATCGTGTTCGGCGCCTCGGATTTGCCGATCCACGCCTTTTTCGTGCGAAGCGCGATGACGCCCTGGTAGTCGAGGCCCTCGCCCACGTGATGCTCCATCACCGCGAGGGGCGCCTTGAGGCGCGCCTTGATCTCGGCGACGACCTCGTCGGGATCCGCGTTCTCTACGTCGACCTTGGTCACGACCACGAGCAGGGGCAGGCCTTGCGCGCGCGCCCAGGCGAAGACGCGCTCCGTGATCGGCTGCACGCCATCTTTGCCGCTCACGACGAGGACGGCCGCGTCGACGGCGCCGAGCGCGAGCCGCGTTTCGGCGAGGAAGCTGCCCTCGCCGGGCGTGTCCACGACGTTCACCTTTTTGCCGCCCCAGTGCAGGTAGGCGACGCTCGCTTCGAGCGAGGCGGCGTGGTCTTTTTCCTCGGCCGAGTCGTCGAGAATGCTCGACTTGTCGTCCACTTTCCCGAGCTTGGGCGTCGCCTTCGCCACGAACAGCATGGCCTCGGCGATCGACGTCTTGCCGGACCCCTTGTGGCCGATCAGAGCAACGTTGCGAATGTCGCTAGGCGCGGTCGTCGTCATGGTCGGAAAACGACCAAAACTCGAACCCAGAGCGGCGACGATGGCCGCACC
>JANMGF010001328.1:0-5790 GCA_031374535.1 Polyangium sp. (in: bacteria) | reverse complement strand
CTCGAGCGCGTCGAGCACGTCGTCGGTCGACACATCGTACGTCGCCATCTTGTCGGGCTTGAGCCATACCCGCATCGCGTACTCTTTGGCGCCGAGGATGTCGGCGTACCCGACGCCGTTGATGCGCTTGAGCTCCGCGAGGACGTTGATGTCGGCGAAGTTGTAGAGGAATTTCTCGTCGTGGTCGGGGTTTGTGCTGTGGATGCTCAAGTACATGAGCATCGCGTTTTCTTCCTTGGCGATCTTCACGCCGTTGCGGATGACCTCCGCGGGGAGCTCGCCCATCACGGCGTTCACGCGGTTCTGCACGTTGACCGCCGCGACGTCCGGATGGGTGCCCGTTTCGAAGAGGATCTGCACGACGCCGACGCCGTCGTTGCCGGCGTCGCTGCTCATGTACTTCATCCCCGGCACGCCATTGATCGCGCGTTCCAGCGGGACGATCGCGGCCTTCGTGACGGTCTCGGCGTTCGCGCCCGTGTACTCGACGGTGACGTTGACCTCCGGCGGCGCGACGCTCGGGAACAGCGCCATTGGCATGCGCCGGAGCGAGATCAACCCGAGGAGCACGAGAAGGATCGAGATGACCACCGACAAGACGGGGCGGCGGACGAATGTGGTCAGCATGCGCGAATCACCGTGCGGCTCCGGAGCTAGCAACGGGGCGCACGTTGACGCGGCTCCCCTCCTTGACCTTCTGGACCCCTTCGAGGACGAACCGATCGTCCTTCTGGAGGCCGGCTTCGACGACGAACGCGTCGGAGAGCCTCGCCCTGGGGACGAGCTTCCGGGTCCTCGCCGTGTTGTCCGCGTCGAGCGCGTACACGAAGATCTCCCCCTGCACTTCGAACGTCGACTTTTGCGGCACGAGGAGGGCGCCTCGCATCTCCGTCTTGAGGACGACCTTGCCGCTGCTGCCGTGCTTGAGCGTGCCGGCGGCGTTCGAGAATTTCGCGCGAAACGCGATGTTCCCCGTGTCCTTGTCGAACTCGCTCTCGATGGCGTCAATGATGCCCGTGACCGGGAATGTGCTACCGTCAGCGAGCTCGAGCGCGACCTCCTTTGGGCGCTCGGCCGACGCGGCCGAATATTCGAGATACTCCCGCTCGGAGACGCGGAAGTAGGCGTATACGTCGCTCGTGTCCGTGATCGTCGTGAGGAGCTCGTCTTCGGCGACGGCGCTGCCGACCTTGCGCGGGATGCGGTTCACGACACCGTCGAAGGGCGCCTTGATCGTCGCGTAGCCGAGCTCGACCGCGGCCCGCCCAGCGCCGGCCCGCGCCTCCTCGACCTTCGCCTTCAACGTCTGGATCCTCGCGTCGAGGATCGCAACCTCGGCCTTCGATACGACATTCTTGTCGATCAGGAGCTGCACGTTCTCACGCTCGAGCTGGCCGCCCCGGAGCTCGGCCTCCGCGGTCGCGGTTGCCGCTCTCGCCGCGAGGACCTCCTTCTTCAGTGCGCGTGCGTCGATCGAGAACAGCATGTCGCCCGCCTTCACCGCCTGACCCTCGTCGACGGCGACAGCCTCGACGACGCCCTTGATACGCGATCGAATCTCCGCGTAACGAACGGCTCGGATCTCGGCGACATACTCGCGTTCGATGGATCGATCGGCGACGATGGGCGAAGCGACGGGTAAAGCCAGCGCGGCATCCGCCGACGCGATCGGCTCCGGCTTCACGCCTGGCTTGCAGGCCACGGCATGAATGAGCAAAGAAACGAAAACCGACATGGAGCGCAAGACCCGAATGCGCGGGGACACCCGGTAGAGATGTACGGGTGACACCGCGAAGGGCGGCGCTCCATGGCGGTGGAGATGGGTCGGCATCGGGCCTGACCGTAGCCACCGGGGGGCCCGCGGGTCCTTACAAGCCAGATTAAAAACTCGTAATGTTTCGCGCTCGGCCCGGTCTGCTAGTCCTTCGGGCTGGATGAAGGTGCTCATCGTCGAGGACGACGCGCGGGTCGCGAAGTTCATCGCCCGGATCCTCACGGAAGAGGGCTACGTCGCCGACATCTGCGCGAACGGCGCCGATGCCACGCCGCAGGCCCAGACGGGGGTGTACGACCTCATCGTCCTCGACTGGATGCTGCCGGACCTCGACGGCCTGTCCGTCTGCCGGACGCTTCGCCGCGCGGGCTTCACGACGCCGATCCTCATGCTCACCGCGCGCGGTGAGCTGCGTGAGCGCGTGCTCGGGCTCGAGACGGGCGCGGACGACTACCTCGTGAAGCCCTTCGAGATCGAGGAGCTGCTCGCGCGCATCCGGGCGCTCGTGCGCCGCTCGTCGGCGTTCTCGAGGCTCCTTTACGGAGACCTGGAGATCGACCGGATGAACCGCCGCGCGATTCTCCGCGGCGCCACGCTGGATCTCACGGGTCGCGAGTACATGCTCCTCCTGCACCTCGCCCACCGCGTCGATCGCGTGGTGCCGAAGTCGGAGCTCGTCGCGCACGTCTGGGAGATGAAGTTCGACCCCGGAACGAACATCGTGGAGGTCCACGTGAGCCGCCTCCGGGACAAGCTAGGCGAGCACGCCTGGATGATCGAGACGGTGCGCGGCGTGGGCTACCGGCTGCGCGCAGAGAGGGCGCCGTGAGCTTCCGGAGGCGCTTCGTCGGCGCTGTCTCGGTGATGACGATGGCGACGCTCGGCGGCGCGCTCATGGCCATCTCCATCGCGGTCAACGTGTCCCAGCAGCGCCAGCTCGACGAGGCGCTGCGCGCCGAAGCCGCGGAGGAGGCGCGCGAGGCCTCGGCGCTCGGCGGCGACGAGCTCGCCATCAGCGACCGCCCCGGGCCCGCGGCGAACGACGTCGGACCGCTGACGAAGTACGGCGCGATCTTCGGGGCAGGTGGCAGCGTCCTCGCCGCGACGCCGACCTTTCATGGCTCGCCGCCGCCGCTCGAGACCCTGGGACCAGGCTCGATGGAGTGCTTCGACCTGTGGTTCCGCGGGGAGCACCTGCGCGGCGTGCTCGTGTCCATCCCGGCCCACCCGGGCACACGCCTTCTGCTCGCGGCGCCCCGCGCCGATCTCGATGGCGACGCGTCGTTCCTCGCCCGCGCGATGCTCACGGTGTTCTTCGTCGCCGTCGGCTGGTCCGTGCTTCTCGCGACGTGGATCGTCCGTCGGCTGACGCGCGAGCATGAAGCGATCACGCTCGTCGCGCGGCGTGTGGCCGCGGGGGATCTGTCCGCGCGCGTGGCGACCCGCACAGGCGACGCGGAGGTCGCCCAGCTTGGCCGGGACATCAACGAGATGATCGAGCGCCTCGACGTGCTCGTCGCGTCGCAGCAGCGGTTCATCGCGCATGCGGCCCACGAGATGCGCTCGCCGCTCACGACGCTTTATGGCGAGCTCTCGCATGCCCTGCGCAAGCCGCGCGACGCGGATGCGTACCGGCAGGCCATCGAGGAAGCGCTCGAGGCGGCTCGCCGGCTCAAGCTCATGACCGAGGATCTGCTGGCGCTCGCGCGCCTGGGCGCGGACGTGGGCGAGCCTTCGGAGCCGGTCGACGTCCTCGAACGGGCCCGCGTCGCCGCGGAGGCGGTCGCCTGGGAGGCCCGCGAGCGGGACACGCGCATCGACATCCACGGGAGCTCCGCCGTGATCCTGGGGCATTCCCGGAATCTGGAGCGGCTCCTTCGCAATCTTATCGAAAATGCCGTGCGGCATTCGCCCAAGGGGAGCCGCGTCGATATCGTCGTCGAGCAGCGCGGCGACGATATCGAGGCCGCGGTGAGCGACGAGGGGCCCGGGATCCCGGAGGCGGAACGCGCGCGCGTGTTCGAGCCTTTTTACCGAGGCATGCGCGAGCGGGCGGAGGACATGCCGGGGGCTGGGCTCGGCCTCCCCATCGCGCGCCAGATCGCGCGCGCCCATGGAGGTGATGTGCTCTTCGACGCCGAACGCACGTCGGGCAGCCGGTTCGTGGTACGACTTCCGGTCGCCCTCGGGCGAGATTCCATGCGTGTGCAACGGGGCGGGATTCCGGCGTCGAGGCATTCCGAGGATGCTTGAGCTACGGCGCTCCCGAACGCTCGCGCGTCGCCTCGGGGCGTCGATCCTCGACGTGATGATCGACCTCGATATCGATGTGTTTTGCCTCCGGGATCACGGCACGCACGGCGACCTCGATATCGTCGATTTCGTCGCTGATGGCGCGGAGCGCAGAAGCCGCCGCCGTCTGGAGCGTCTTTTCCCGTTCCGCGCCCGAGAGGGCGCCGGGCGCCTCGGACAGAGCGCGATCGAGCCGGATCGCGAAGTACGCTGCGTCGAACGTGACCTCGGCCTTGAGCTTGTAGACCTCGGGCGTGATCCGCCGGCTCTTCACGTCCCGCACCCCGCGCACGCTCGGCCGCTCGCGCAGCACCCGAACGAACGTCTCCTCGACGCCGTCGGGGACGGCCATTCCAATGAGCAAATCACGATTCTGGGTGACGAGGTGGATCGCGACGAACCCGAGGAGCAACCCGATGAGGATGGACGCCACCGAGTCCCAGGCCGGGCTCCCCGTGAGGTACGACGCCACGATGCCGCCGGCCGCGAGGAACAGGCCGAGCACGGCGGCGCCGTCCTCGAGCAGGATGGCCACTGACGCGGGATCCGCCTTTTCGCGCACGTACTGTACGAAAGGCATGGTCCCACGCTGCGCCCCGACGGTCCGCACGGCGAAGAGCAGGGCGCCCCCCTCGATGAGGAACGAGAGGCCCAGGACGGCGAACGTCACCCCGTTGATCGAAGGCACGTGCGGGTGCCGCAGCCCCTCGACGCCGTGGTAGACGGTGACACCGCAGCCGATGAAGAAGATGCCCGCCGCCGAGAGCAAGCCGAAGACGAAGCGCTCGCCGCCGTATCCGTAGGGAAACTCTTCGTCGCCCTGCCTCGCGCCGCGCTTCAGCCCGACGAAGAGCAGGAGCTGGTTGCCCGTGTCCGCGGCGCTGTGGATGGCCTCGGAGAGCATCGCGCCCGAGCCGGACAGGAAGAAGGCCACGAGCTTGAGGAGCGTCACCAGCGTGTTCGCTGCGAGCGCGACGATCACGGCGGGCAAGGAGGAAGGGGTCGCCATCTGGACCCACGCATCCCAGCGCGGGAAGGTCTCCGGGTCAAGTCATGCGTGAACGCGCGGACCGTCGGCGTATTTTCGCCCCCACGCCCCCGGTTCGTTTACGCTCGCCCCGTGCAGACAAGATGGTCTTTCGGGGCGGTGGGGCTCGCCGCGCTCCTCTCGGCGGGGAGCGCGGAGGCGTTTTGCGGCTTCTACGTCGGTGGCGCCGACGCCAAACTCTACAACAACGCGACCGAGGTCGTCCTCCTGCGCGATGGCACGCGGACCGTGCTGTCCATGCAGAACAACTACCAGGGCCCGCCGGACAAGTTCGCCATGGTGATCCCGGTGCCCGTCGTCCTGCAAAAAGAAAACGTCAAAACCCTCACCCGCGACATCTTCGACCGCATCGACCAGCTCAGCGCGCCGCGCCTCGTCGAGTACTGGGAGCAGGATCCTTGTGACCATCCGCGCGGCAACTCGCGTTTTCGGGAGGAGAAGGGCACCGTCCAGAATGCCCAGGCGCCCGCCTCGCCGGCCCCGGCCCCGGCCGTGCGCATCGAGGCCCAGTTCGCGGTCGGCGAATACGAGATCGTGATCCTGAGCGCCGACGACTCCACGGCGCTCGACGCGTGGCTCCGGCAGAACGGGTATCGTATCCCGGAAGGCGCCGAGCCGGTGCTGCGGCCCTACGTGCAGCAAGGATCGAAGTTCTTCGTGGCCAAGGTCGACCCCG
>JANMGF010001322.1:0-3030 GCA_031374535.1 Polyangium sp. (in: bacteria) | reverse complement strand
CAGGGCCTGCCCTGGTCCGGGGTCGAGGGGGCGGACAGCCCCCCGCGGGGTCCGGGGCGGCGCCCCGGCGCGGCGGCTTGCCGGGAGAGAGGCCCGTGCTCAGGCGGGCATTGCAGCGGGCGCGGGGGGGCTCGGCGGCTTGGTTTTCGCCTGCGGAGGCGCCTTTTCGCGCAGGAAAAACCGCTCGGCTGTGGCAGGGAGCGTCTTGTAATGGTCCCGCAGGCGGCCGTGCGCGCTCGCGAGTTGTTCGCGGACGGCCCGGCGCGCTTCGCGCTCCTCGGCGAAACGCTTGCCCACCTCGGTCGCGGCCAGGTTTACGGCAGCGAGGGCTGCGCGGTGCTGCATCTCCGCGGAATCGAGGCTGGCCATTGCGTCGGCCATGTCCCCCTTCCCTGTGAAGGGCGCGATCCGGACGCGTAGGGAGGGCAGGACCTCGAGCTGCGCTTCGCCGTCGGGCCGGATCATCGGGCTCATGCCTGCCGGAAAGATCGTGCGTTGCGCCGCGAGGGCGGGCTCTTTGCGGTCGAGCTTCTTCGCGGCGGCGTCGACCTCGCGGATCGCGTTCTCCAGGGTGATCTCGGCGCGCCGGAGCCCGGCGGACGTGGTGGTGGCGGCGTCCTCGGCGTCCTTGCGGGTGCGCTGGGCGTCGCGCAGCTTCACGTAAATGACGCTTGCCTCGGCGTGCAGCGTGTCGTGCAAGGGGCTGATGTCCTTGCACGTGGAGAGGTGAAAACGAATGTGGCGGCGATGTACGGGGCTCCCATGAATCTCACGAAGGTGTCGCATGGATCCTCTCTTTCCCTGCCCCCACCAAGCGGGAGCGGGGTCATCTCGGGTTCGGGGGGATAGACGCTCGCACCCGAGAACTCATGCCCGCGTGGAAGAGGCGAGCACGAAAATGGCGGAAGGCCACCCGGAGACGGTGCAACGGGCGTTTCCAGAAGGCGAAAGGAGCCGCGCCGCGGGGCGGACAACATTTCTGGAAGTGGGAACGTGCCGGGCTGTGGATCCGGGGGCGTAACGCGTCGGGGAAGTGCTCCCCGATCGGGCGTCGGGGGCTTTTCGAAGAAGGGGAGCCTTCCCGGAGGCGAGGACGGGCGCGTTTCGAGAAAGGGAGACGGTTCGGGATCCGGATCCGGGAGCGTTTCGAGAAAGGGAAACGGTCCGGGACGCGGATGGCCGCGTGTTTCGAGGAAGGGGAACGGGCGCATGGCGTCGAGATGGCCGAGCGCGAGCGCCAGAACGGCAAGAAGGCAGGCGGCACATCTCGCGACGAAGGAAAAAGCCGGCAAACCTCCGCAGGCCAGCCTCCGCCGTGCGATATCGACCGCATATTATGCCGTTTTTCATCTGCTGATTCACGAGGCCGTCGGCAGTCTAGAACATCGATCGGTTTGCAACCGTTCGATATGCTAGTCTTTTGTCCCGAGGGGAACGCCTCGCGTCCCCCTCACGGGCCGAGCAAAGCTCGTCCCGTTTCACCCCCCGAGGGAGCTCGCTTCGCGATCTCCGCTAGAACAGCGAACGGACGAACCGTTCGCTGTGCTAGCTAGGCGCCCGACCGCTGACGATCACCACGCTGAAGAAGCGCGTGTACTGGATGTGCGTGAGGATACGATGTGTGGTCATTGACGCGTGGCGAGGTAGACGCGTCAATGGCGGAATTACCGGGTTATTTTTCCTGGGGACCGAGAATCCTGACATTGGTCTATCTGGATTCGCTCTCGCAGGATCACGCGGGGGCGGAGGAGAAGTATACGCTTGTCCTGGCGAACCCTCCTTTCGCGGGGTCGCTCGATTATCAGAGCTGCGCGAAGGATCTGCTGGCGATCGTCAAGACGAAGAAGACGGAGCTGCTTTTCCTGGCGCTGTTTTTGCGGTTATTGAAGCCGGGCGGGCGCGCGGGGGTCAAGAGGTCCTTCCGCGCCGGCGATGCGCCCATCCGTCCAGCGCCATTCAGGGGTGTTGACATGCGGATCCTTGCCATGTAGCCGTATCCCCATGAGCAAGACTACTTCGACGTCGCAGCCTCCCTTCCTAGGTCCCCCCTTCACCCGTGCTCTGGCCCCCGCCTTCGGCCTGAGCGCCCTCGCTTTGCTCGCAGCCTGCGGCGGCGGCGGCAGCGGCGGCAGCGGCGGCGGCGGCGGCGGCGGCGATGACCCTGATATCGTCGTCACCCCCAAAATCCTCACGGGCGACGCCACGATTCAGGGCACCATCACCCTCTCCAAGGCCGGCGACCCCCAAACCGCCCCTACCTACCAGTTCGGCGTCGTCGCGAGCAACCCCGATGGTACGCTTGTCGGAGGCGGAGGCACTTTCGACGGTGGCCCTGTCGCCACAGAAATCAAGGGCAATAGCCTGACTCTCACGACAGCTACCGTCACGTACGAAGTCCGCGGCATCGCGGCCGGCAGTTACGGCCTCTGGTTCCTTCTCGACGACGGCAATGGAAAGGTTGGCGATGAAGATGCGCTCGGCTACTACCCCGGCACGGTCGATATGCCCATCACCGACAGCGCCAAGGCCAAGGTCGTTGCCGTGGGCGCCGGTGCCACTGTCACCGCCGATTTCGGAGCCCCCATCCCCAAGCTCTCTGCTTGCCAGGCGCTCTCAGCCTGTTGCGCCACGCTCGAGAACACCTCGGATCAGATGGCCTGCGACGACATCGTCTCGATCGCTAACGACACCACATGCGCCCAGTACCAGCAGAATTTCCTCTCGACCGAGTGCCCCATGTAGAGAGGGCTGCCGTCCGCCGTTCTGACTGTCGAGGGCAACTTGGCGTGCCTAGGAAAAATAACCCGGCAATTTCGCCATTGACGCGTGTACCTGGCCACGCATCGATGGCTAAAGCTAGTATCCTCACGCACATCCAGCACACGCGCTTCTTCGGCATAGTGGTCGTCAGCGCGACCGCCCGCGCGAGGGCGGCCGTACTGCGCGTCGCGCCGTTCGTGGGCCTGCTCTACTCGGTGCTCGTGATCTGGTTTGCCGAAGGGTCCTGGAAGAGCAACCTCGCCACCCCAC
>JANMGF010001312.1:0-5689 GCA_031374535.1 Polyangium sp. (in: bacteria) | reverse complement strand
CGGGGTCGAGGGGGCGGACAGCCCCTCGTGGGGTCTGGGGCGACGCCCCATCTCCGCCGCTACTCTTAGTTGGCGGCGGCGCCCTTACAGAGCAGCTGCGACAGCTCGCCCGACTGCTGCATCTCGGTGAGGATGTCGCTGCCGCCGACGAACTTTCCGTCGATGTAGACCTGGGGGATGGTCGGCCAGCTCGAGAACTCCTTGATGCCTTGACGGATGTCGGGGTCCTTCAGGACGTTGACGTCCAGGAACTCGGCCCCTTCCGCCTTGAGGATCTGGACCGCGCGCTGGGAGAACCCGCACTGCGGGAAGCTCTTCGTGCCCTTCATGAAGAGGACCACGCGGTTTTGCTCGATGATTGCCTGGATCCGGTTTCGCACGTCGCTCATGTGGCGGCCAACGTAGCGTAAGGGGAGGCCCTCGGCGAGGCGGAGGCGGAGGCGGAGGCGGGAGCGGAAGCGGGAGCGGCCCCCGCGTCATTCCTTCTCGCGAGCCAAACGCCCGAGCTCGCCGAGGACCCATCGGGCCGTCTCCTCGGCGCCCGCGCCGTCGAAGTGCAGACCATCGGGCCGGATGGGCTTGCCTTCACTCTCGACGAGACAAGCCGGCGTCGGACAGACGTGCCCCATCAAATCGAGGACCTGCAAGAGGCCCTTCCGAGCGGCTCCTTGCAGCATATCGTTGAAGCAATCGACGCGGGCCGGGACGTTGCCATGACGCCAATCCCCCATCGGATAAGGGACACGCGTCAGCACGACCTGGCCTGCGTTTGCACCCATGGCTTCGGTGAGCGTGAAAATGCGCCGCTCGTACGAAGCTCGCCAGGCCGGATCACACGCCTTTTCATTAAAGAATGCGCCGCCGAGCACGAGGAGCGTCATGTCGGGGCGGAGCTCGGCGACGTCCTCGGCCCAATGCGCCGAGCAGCTCGTGCCCGTCACGGGTTTTCCCTTCACGAAACGTGTCTTGGCCTCGAAGATGGTACAGCTACCGACCCCTCGAACGGCGACGAAAGCCCCCGCCTCGTCTTGCCGATACCGTAAAGCCAGGCCGAGGAAACTCGCCACCGAATCCCCGACCACGAGAATACGCAGCGTGCCTGGCCGGAGCGCCTCGCGGGGCGGGAGGTCCGTGGCGGGCACCGAAAAAGGCGTGGGCCACGAAACGGGCGAAGGAGCCGGCGCAGGGGGCGCCTCGGGCGAGAACGCGGCGGACGAAGACGGAGAAGGCGTCGTCGGCCCGCGCGACGGGGCCCACCAGACGAGGAAAACCGCAGCCGCGGAGACCCCGATCCCTATCGTGAGCCCGAGAAATGGTTTGCGTGATGCAGGCACAGGAGAGGCGAACCGTTGTTGGGGCGCGTTCCGGAGGATAGACGATCGGGCGGTGCCGCGCTCCCTCCACGAACGCGCGTCCGGCCGTGATCGACTCGGGTACACCAAAAAGTGGGCAGATTTTGTGCCGCGACTGTAACATCCGGAAGAGGAATGGCTACGGGTCCTGCGATGATCAACCGAGGTGACCTGTTCTGGATCGAGCCCGATGAATCGCGCGGGTCGGTCCCGGGCTATTCCCATCCCCACGTGGTGGTTCAGGACGATGTCTTCAATCACTCGCGCATCACGACGGTGGTCATGTGTGCATTGACATCGAACTTGAACCGGGCAACTGAGCCCGGGAACGTACGGCTCGACGTGGGCGAAGGGAATCTGCCCAGGCCGAGTGTCGTGGTCGTGTCGCAGGTGTCTTCGGTCGACAAGGCTCGGCTGGGGGAGCGGATCGGGGCGCTGTCCGAGGAGCGGGTGGAGCAGATCCTGGCCGGCCTGCGATTTCAGCAGGCGTCGTTCTTCAATCGATAGAGAAAAGGAGGAATCGATGAGCAACTGGAAATTGCCTTGGGAAGGTGGATGCCGCTGTGGTGGCGTTCGGCTGAGGATCACGGCCCCACCGCTGCTGACGATGGCCTGCCATTGCACTGGCTGCCAGCGGATGAGCGCGAGTGCCTACTCGCTCAGCACCGCGATTCCCAGCGAGGGTTTCCTGGTGACGCAGGGAGAACCCGTGATCGGGGGCCTGCATGGCGAGGTTCGCCATTTCTTCTGCTCACACTGCATGAGCTGGATGTTCACCCGGCCTCCCGGGATGGACTGGTTCGTCAACCTTCGCCCGACGATGCTCGATGATCCGAGCTGGTTCAGGCCGTTCATCGAGACATTCACCCGCGAAAAGCTGCCCTGGGCGAGCACGCCCGCGGTGCACAGCTACGCGACGTTTCCGGCCTTCGAGGACTATGAAGGGCTGACGAAAGAATTTGCGGAGCAGATGCGGACGATTCTGGCCTGAAGGGCTGGCTTTCGCGCGAGTGGCTGCTGCCGCTTCTGCTGCCGCTTCCGCCCCAGATGACGTTTGGCGCACGAGTCATGGCGCGTCGAGCGATGGCTGCTCCTCCTTCCGATCCATCGACCATCGCCCGCTGCACCGCCTCCAGCGCCCAATCCTCCAGTCGAAGCGGCACCGCCCCCATCACGCGAACAGACGAGCTCACTCCACGACGATCGGCCGCAGGACTCCCCGCCGGATCAACTCCGCAAAATGCTTCCCAGCCTGCCCCGGCACCCTTCCGCCTCGGATCAGCACCCCGAGCTCCATGTTCAAGGCGAGCGCCGCTCCGGTCATGTTCGCGCTCGACACGAGCAAGACCTCGTCATCGGCGAGCGCGCATTTCGCGTGCAGGGTCCCATATCGTTCTCCCTCCCGGGGCCGCTCGTCCGGAGGCCATTCGACCACCCGGAATCGGCCTTCGCCCTTCATCAGCTCGCGCAACGCCCCGAAGTCCACCTTGCCGAAAGGCCCCTCGTCCGTCTCCACCACGAGGCACACGTCCACCCCTCGCCCGGAGGCCGCGACGAGCGCGTTGCGTACGGTCTCGACGCGGTACGCGGCGAACGTAACGACGAGCAGCGATCGCCGTGCTCCCTCGATGAGCCCGAGCAAGGTCTCATTCGTCCTGTATACTCCCTGCGATACCGTCTCGGGCCCCGTCCAGACGAGGTCGATTCGCTCGTGCTCCCGATGCCAGGTATCATTCGCGTGAGCCGCCCGGAGCCCCCATGCAATGGCAATGGGCGGGACCTCGGATCCATGCTCCCTCCATTGCTCGAGCAACTCCCGCACCCGATTCCACGATGCGGGCTGGACGACGGCGCCGTAAAGCGCCGCTTCCAGGGATCTGTCGAGCTTCGTGGCTTCGGAGAGCACGATCGCCAGTCGCTCGACGTGCGCCGCTGGCAAGACCCGCGCGCACGCTGCCACCGCTCGCGCGAGAGGGCTCTCCTCCACGCTCAATGCGCCTCCGCGTCGAAGAACCCTTCGCCTCCCCGCACCGTGCGCACCAGCAGCGACCGATCGAGATACTTGTTCCCGCGCTCGCACGACGTCTCCGGCGCAAACAGGCAAGCGTGGCATGCCGCTCCATGCAAAGATCCATCCGCCTCGGGCTCATGATCGGCGCAAAGCGGGTCGGACGAGCAGAGGCGCATGTCCTCCAGGGCACTAGCAATATGCCGCTCGAGCTCCTCTGGACGTCCGAGCCGCACGAGCCCACCGAGCGTTCCTTCGCTGTCCGGCGCTGCCGACATGAATGCGACATACACGCGAATCAGCGCCGCCTTGAGCCTCCGCCCCGGCGCGCAGATCCCGAGATATCTCCGTCCCGGTACCTCCGCCGGCGAACGCTGGATGGAGAAGAAATTGTCCTCCGCGTCGAGCCCTTGCGGCGGGAAAATCTCCACCCGGCGCAGGAAAAGCGCGTGCACCTGCTGCTCGGCCCGGCGCACCGTCGCGGTCGATGCGATCACCTTCGGCCGCACCCGCTTTCCATTCACCTCCCACGTGCAGAGCTCGTCCACGGCCGTCTCGTAAAGCCCCGTCAATGTCCCGAGCGGGCCGCTGATGAGGTGCAGCTCGTCCTGGATGATCAGATCCGGCGGCCTCGGCGGCAGGGCCTCGATCGTCTTCGTCGCCGGCATCTTGCCCGCCGCGGGATGGCTATCCGAGTCCTTCAGATCCGGCGAACGGAACCCGTGCCGCGGGCAAAGTCCATTCACCTGCCCGAAGAGCATCTGCACCTCGCCGCGCCACGGCATCTGCGCGAACTTGTCCACCGTCGCGATGAGCAACGTCGGCAAACGGCGGTAGATCTCCTCGTCCACCACGAGCACCGGCAATCCCTCGTCCGGCGCGAGCCGCTCCGAGAACGGGCAGCTCCCGCGCGAATCCCCGCAGAACATCAGCGTCCGCCCCGCGCCGCCGCTGAACCCCGAAACCCGGAGGTGCTGCGAGGGCTCGATCGTCGTGCCACACCACGGGCAACTCTTGAGCTGCACCGGGGATCCGAGCCCACCTTGCCCGCCGCGTGGATCGCCTCCCGTACCTCGCAATCGACGCAAGGCCTCGTCCGCGTGGTCCGTCTTGTCGCCCTGGAGCCGCCGCAATCCCATCCCATAAGCCGCGACGCCGAGGTACGCCTCGGTCTTGCCGCCGCCCGTCGGGAACCAGAGCAGGTCCGCCACCGCGTGCACGGGATCCGTGCGCTCGTCGTGCGTCGGGTCCGTGAGCGATTCGAGGTTCAAGAGGACGAAAGCGAGCTGGAACGTGCGCCAGGTGCGGTTCTTCGGCTCGTCGATGCTGGAAAGCTGCACGACGTCGCCTCGCCGCTTCGCCTCCGAGAACAACGTATGCACGCGCTGCTGCCACATCGCGCGGTTGGCGAACTGGAATGCCTTTGCGGCCTTCTCGTCGCGACCGAGGAGCCGGATCCCGGCTTCGATGCGTGACAGCGCCCTCGTGCATCGCGTGAGTGACTCCCCGGCGACGCCCTCGAACCCTGAAAGCCGCGCCTCGTGTGTCCCGATGCGCGCTCGCTGCACGTCGATCCAGGCCCGATAAGCACCCACGACCGGCGAAAGCGCAGCCCCGAGGCTATCGGCGGGCATCTCGGCGAGCTCTTTCATATCGAGCACGAGCCCCGCGAGCGCCGGATCCTCGTAGGGCTCGGGTGGCGCGCCGTCCGCGCGTGGCCTCGGCGGCATACGCGCCTCCTGCACGCCCACCTCGTGCGTGGGAACGACGCTCGTCCGGATCCTCGCCGCGCGCCGCGGATCGCCGTTCATCGGCTCCGCATGCACCGACACGCCGTGCCCCACGGCAAACTCCACGCGGTCGCGGAAGAGCATTGCCATGCCCTTGTCCTCGTCGCGCGGCAACGTATCGCCCATCTCGCGCGCCGCCATTGCGCGTCCCAGGAACACCGCCGCGCCATTCTCTCCTTCGACCGCGATCTCCGGCTGGAACAACCACGCCTCGTCGCGCCGCTCTTGCGGCTCTTCCTGGCCATTGACGAGGAACAGGCTCGCGATACATACGCCCCCCACCTCGTTCACCACGCCGCGGAGGACGATCGTCGGCCGCTCCTCGTCGACCTTGATCGGCGCGATCGTGCCTGGCTCGATCGCCATCGGATCGAGCGGCACGTCGAACGGAATGCGCCTCCATACCCGGAGCGCTTTGCCTTCCTCGTCCCGCTGCGTATCGCTCGTCGTCCGGACATACCGACCGAACGACACCGTGACCCGGACGCGCGTCCCTCGCTCCACACAGAAGCTCAGGCCGATCGACGAAGGAAGCATCG
>JANMGF010001309.1:0-4995 GCA_031374535.1 Polyangium sp. (in: bacteria) | reverse complement strand
GACGGCCAGCCGACGGGGCCCGCGATGCAGCTCGGGACGAGCGACGCGACGGAGGCGAGGCCGGCCGCCGCGCCCTTGTCAGGAGGGCTCGCGGTCGCGTGGATGGAGACCCCTGGCGCGCGGCTCGGGCTCGTCAGTGGTCAAGGCATGGGCTCGGTGACGTCGGTCCCAGGAGCGCGTTTCCCGGCGCTCGCGAGCCGAGGCAACGAGCTCGCCATCGCGTGGAGCCAGGGCTCGGAGCTGTCGCTCGCACGGACGACGGGGATGCCCGGCGGATCCCTCGCAGGCGTGACCGTGCGGACGGGCGTCGGCGAGGCGCGCCTGCCGAGCCTCGCGTTCGACGGGAGCGGCGCGGCGCTCGTCGCGTGGGAGGACACGCGCGAAGCAGAGGAGCGTATCTACCTCGCGCACATCGGTGCCAACGGCACGAATCTGGGCGAGGTCCGCGTCGAGGACGCCGACGGCAGCGCGAACTGGCCCGGCGTGGCCGTCATGGGCGACCGCACGGCCGTGGTCTTCTACCAGTTCCAGGGAGGACCCGCCTCGATCTACCTCGCGGTCTTCGGCCCGGGGCTCGCGCGGGAGGGCGACGTGATGCGTGTCTCGGGCAAAAATGCGCGGTTCCCCGCGGTCACGTTCACGGGCAGCGAGCTCGGCGTCGCGTGGGCGGAGAAGGACGCCGGTATCCGGCTGCGCCGGCTCGCCTGCGACTGACGCGCGCGGCGAACACCCACGCGGACGCGATCGAGCGAGCAGACCCTACAGCGCGCCCCGCACGGTCTTCGCGAGATCCGCGTGGGCGCGCCGCATGCACCCTGGGTCGCCGTGGCCATGGTCATCACGCTGGTGGCGCTTCTCCTGTGCACGATGGTCGTCGCGGCCTACGCGACGCGTGTTGCCCGCTCTGGACGGGCGGCACATCCGCGCCTCGGGCCCTCGCCCGGCAGCGCGCTCCTACCGGGCTGGTTCGTGGAGGCTTTTTACTGGGCGCTGCATGCTCCGGCTCGGGCGCTCCTCTGGATGCATGCGTCGCCGGACGCGCTGACGTACGCGTCGGTCGTGTTCTCGGGCGCGAGCTTGCCGCTCGCGGCGACCGGGCGCTTCGCCGAGGCGGCGGCGATGGTCATCGTGGGGGCGGTGCTCGACGCGATGGACGGGATGGTGGCGCGCGCGCGTGGCGTGGCGTCGCCCTCGGGCGCGGTGCTCGACTCGTTCGTCGATCGTATCGCCGACGCAGCGCCCTTCATCGGGCTCGCGATTTACTACCGGCACAACGTCCTCTCGCTCGTCGTGCCGCTCGCGGCCCTGGTCGCCTCGTCGCTCGTGAGTTACGCGCGAGCGAAGGCGGACCAGCACAAGCTCGTGCTCCCGAACGGCCTCATGCGCAGGCACGAGCGCGTCGTGTACCTCTCGGCGTCCCTCTTCGCTGGACCCCTCATCCCGTACACGAATGTGCTCGGCGGCATGCCTCGCCCGCTCACGGTCCTCGGCGTGGGTCTCATCGCGCTCGTGGGCACGGTGGCGTCGTTCGTCCTCGTCGCCCGGACGCGCGCGGCCCTCCGGGATCCTCGGCTCGCCATGGCGAAAAACGCGAGCCCCGCTGCCGCTCGCAAAGGCGCGGAGCCTCGTACCGTCCCGCTCGAGCATCGGGGCTGAGTCATGGGGGCGCGACCGCGCGCGATCGTCGGGGAGCGCTGGTTCTTCCTGCCCGCGCTCCCGTGGATCCTCTACGCGACCCTCGTCACGACCTTCGACAAACCCCGCGGAGAGGTCTTCTTTTTCTCGGCCCTCGCCACGTCAGCCGCCTACGGACGCGAGCGCGCGCGCCGCTTCTACGAAAGCGCGATCCCGCCGCTCGCCCTCTTCCTGCTCTACGACGTGCTTCGTTACGTGTGGCCCGTCAGCGTCTCGGCGGAGCGTGTCCTCGGCTGCGAGCTCATCGACCTCGAGCTCGCGTTTTTCGGTGTGCACGTGGGCGGCGCCCTCGTCACGCCGAACGTTTGGCTCGCGGGCCTCGCCACCCCGGCGCTCGATGGGCTCTGCGCCCTGCCCTACGGCTCCTACCTCGGCATCCTGGCGCTGCACTACAGCTACCTCTGCGCGAAAAAACCCGCCGAGGCGCGGCGCTTCGCCCAGCTCGCGCTTGGCACGCACGCCATCGGCTTCGCGACCTACCTGCTCGTGCCGGCGGCGCCGCCCTGGTACGTCGCGACGCACGGCTGCGGGATCGATCTCGCCGCGCAGGGCTCCCCGGCCGCTCTCGAACGCGTCGACGCGTGGATGGGCTTCGGTTACTTCGCCTCGCTTTACGGGCGCGGCGCCGTGGTCTTCGGCGCGCTCCCCTCGCTCCACGTGACGTACCCGCTCTACGGCTTGATCGCGACGTTCCGCACGTCGAGCGGGCTCTCACGCGCCCTCCAGATCACCTACGCGCTCGTGATGCCGTTCGCCGCCGTCTACCTGGGCCACCACTACGTGATCGACGTGGCGCTCGGGCTCCTTTACGTGGCGCTCGTGTACGGCCTTTTGCTCGCGGTGGGCGAGGCGCCGTTTTGCCCTAGAGCTCCCCTCGGAGCTCTGCATCGCGCAACGTCTCGTATGTGACACCGAAGCAGTCCTCGACGTACCAGCGGGCGATGCCTGCAAACGGAACGTGATCAGCACACTCTGCGAGGATCGTCCTCAGCATGCTTTGAGCGAGCTTCGTGCTGCCCATTGTTGCCCATGACGACGGTCCACATCCGAGGATCCTCGATGCGTCAAGCAGGGGCCATCGGGCCTGGCCCGAGGAATCTGCCAGGAATCCATCCCGCGACATGCATTCTTCCCGCGGCCTCCGCCCTGCCATGCCTCTCCCGACATGCCCCGAGCCCGCTCGATCCCCCTGCCGGGCATGTCCGGACCCCCCGAACGACCCTCCGCTCCGGCCGCGCTCCCTGTCGACACCACCCACGCGCCCGCCGCATCCAGGCGCTCGCATGCCACGACATGCCGGCAAGAGACGCCCGGCCCACCTCCGTGCTTGACCGCCCCTTTCCTCCCGCGCGATCCTCACGCCCATGCGTCACCTCACGCTCTCCGACCTCGCGCTCGGATTCCGTGACCTCTTCGATCAACGCTTCGCCGATCTCCACCTCTCCCAGTCCGGCAAGCTCTACGCCCCGATGCTCGCGCAGCGCCGCGCGGCGATCGAGGCCCTGCCGGGCGCGCTCACGGGCGGCCGGCCCCTCGCCACGGAGCTCGGCCAGGTCGACGAGCACCACGATGGGTTCGGCTCCGCGATCTTCGCGTACACCGAGGCGCTCCTCCGCGCCCCCGATACGACGGCCGATGTGCGCGCGGCGGCGCAACGCATCCGCGACGCGTTCATCCCCCACAAGGGCACGCTCCAGGAGTCGTACGCGGACGAGGCGGCGATGGCGAAGAAGAACCGGCCCGCGCTCGCCGAACGCAAGGCCGATCTCGAGTCGATCCCGCTGCCCTCCGGCAAGACGCTCTACACGTGGGCCGAGGCCTTCCTCGACGCGGGCGACACCCTCGACAAGCTGCTCAGCCATCGCACCCTGATCGAGGCGGACGCCTCGGGCAACGAGAACGCGGGCCAGCTCCGCGGCAGCACGATCGGCCTCTTGAACCGGTTCCGCAGCGCGCTCGGCGACGAGCTGCTCCTCGACGCGGCGCTGCCCAAAAACCTCGATGCCCGCGTGTTCGGCTACTTCGACGAGCTCGACGCGCGGCGCAAGGGCGCCAGGGCGCGGAGCGACGACGACAGCACGCCGAAGGGGCCGTAGCCCCCCCGATCAACCGTTCTTCTGGCCCGTCGCCGACTTGTCCGGCTCCCAGAGGACCTCGCCCGTCCCGAGGTGGAGCGCGACGAAGCGGCTCCACACGAAAAACGCGTCGCTCAAACGATTCAGGTAGGTCACGGCCATCGGGTCGACCTCGGTCTGCCGCGCGAGCGAGACCGAGAGCCGCTCGGCGCGCCGGCACACGGTCCGGCACACGTGGAGATCCGTGTTCGCGCGGGATCCGCCGGGGAGCACGAACGACCGGAGCACGGGCAGCTCCTCCTGGCAGCGATCCATCTCGTTCTCGAGCCGCTCGACGTCGGCCGCCGTGACCCGCGGCTGGCGCGGGTGCACGTCCGCGGGCAACGTGGCGAGGATCGAACCCAGGTTGAAGAGCTCGTGTTGCACGCGGCGGAGCGAATCGGCGAGCTCGCGGAGCGGCGTCGCGCTCTCGGGGCGCGTCGAGGCGACCGAGAGCCCCTCCAGGATCGACTGCCGGGCCGCGCCGACGAAGGAGTTCAGCTCGTCGACCGTCCCGTAGCACTCGATCCGCGCGTCGTCCTTGGGGACCCGCTGCCCGCCCACGAGGCCCGTGTCCCCGGTATCACCCTTCTTTGTATAGACCTGATTGATGGTGACCCGCGGCTTGTTGAAGGTGCGCGCGCCCTCCGCCGGGGCTTGTCCCTCGTGCTTCGACTCGTCCGCCATGGTCCGGGCCTCCTAGGACGGGGGGCGGCCTCGGTCAAGGCATGCGCGCCCCGGACGCTCGCGCGAGTTGACGATCCACGATGCCCAATGGGAGAGTCCCGCGTCATGCGAACGAGCCTTCGCCATCTCAAGAGCAGCCCGAACCGCGCCACATCGATCCTCGCGCGCCTCGCCGCCGTGGCCTCCCTCGCCGCGACCTTCGCCGCGTGCGGCCCCCCGCCCGCGCCCCCGAAGCCCCCGGAGAGCGCGGAGGAGCGCGCCGAAAAGTCCAAGATCGAGAGCGCCAAGCAGCTCCTCGAGAAGGCGGACGAGGCGTACAACGCGAAGGACTTCGACGAGGCGCGCAAGCTCCTCGGCCAGGCCAAGGACCTCGGCGTCGAGTCGCTGAGCTACCGCATCGGCGAGCAGCTCGAGAAGGTCGACAAACGCCACGCGAAGATGTGGGCGAACGAGGTCGATCAAGCGCTGAAGGACGGCGACTGCAAGGGCGCGTTCGCCG
>JANMGF010001303.1:0-2000 GCA_031374535.1 Polyangium sp. (in: bacteria) | reverse complement strand
CCGAACCAGGGCCAGCCCTGGACCTTGGGGGAAGAACTGCGCTCCGCGCAGTTCTTCCACAGGCCGGTGGCAAGACCGTGGAGGTTCGTTTCACGGCACAGCGTTGAGCGTTGCCGGCTGAAACGTCAGCGCTGCTGTCTTGGTGGGCAGGGTCGTTGCTGGTCTTGACTTGGCCCGTTCGATGAACTGCGCATTGCGCAGTTCATCGCTACCGGTCCAGGCCGTGCCTGGTCCGGGTCCAGGGGTGGACAACCCCTGGTGGGGCCTGGGGCAAAGCCCCCCGCTCGATTGTCACGGACAGGCCATGACATTGTTCGCCGCACCCGGCGTCGGCTGACCGACCTTGAACTTCGATCCATTCTTCCGGCCGTCGCCGCAGCGCTGGATCGATTGCGTCTCCTGCACGCCGCCCGATCCCTCGCTCACCTGCATGGGCGTGCCGTCTGGCGCGAAGAGGACGAGCAGGCCCGCGTCGGCCGTTTGCCCCGTGGAATACACGAGCACGTCGATGAGCCGGTTTGCCGTGACCGGCGTGCCCGTGGGGAACGAAATCGGCAGGGACTGGTAGACGGCCACCGCGTCCTGACCATTCTGGAGCGAGCCGTTCGGGAAGGGGATGCCCGGGGTCGGCACCACGCCCGGATTGCCGAGGAGCAACATGCCATTCGCGTCCGTCGTGCCGGTGAGGGGCAGGACCGGGGCGTACGACACGTCGCCATTGCCGTTGTAAAGCACGACCGTGTAGCCGGCGAGATTCACGTTCGGCACGCCTGTCGTGATCTCGATGATCTCGGCGGTGTCGGCGCCGACCTGGTCCGAATCGAGCTCGTTGATGAGCAGGTGAATGACCGTCAGCGGGAACGGCGACGTGTCCCCGGCCGGCGTCGTGATGACGAGGTTTTGGAGCGCGATCGGCGTCGTGTCGGGCACGTTGGTGATCGTGATCTGCGTGTTGCTGTCGACGGTGAACGCCTGATCCACGCCGCCGATCTTGACCATCGTCGCGCCCAGGAAGCCATTTCCCGTGACGACGAGCGTGCCGCCGTGCGCGAGGACCGGGTAATCGATGGCCGTCACGTTCTGGACGAGGCAAGCCATGTTGCCCGCGCAATCCATGTCGGCGCAGTCGACGAGGCCGTCGCAGTCGTCGTCCGTGAGGTCGGCGCAGGCCATTTCCATGGGCATTCCGCCCGGACACACGCACGCCATGCTCATCGGCTCGCAGACGAGGCCGTTCGCCCCGCAGCTCTTGCCGGCGCAATCCATGTCGGCACAGTCGACCGCCATGTCGCCGTCGTCGTCCATCGCGTTGTTGCAGAGCTCGGGCGGCTTGCACGCGACATCGGCAGCGCAATCGGGATCGGCGCAGTCGATCAGCATGTCGCCGTCGTCGTCCTTCATGTTGCCGCACATCTCGACGCATTGCGGCGCCATCGCGCAATCCGGGTCGGCGCAATCGATGAGGTTGTCGGCGTCCTCGTCGAGGATGCCGTCGTCGCAGACCTCGACGGACGCGATATTCGCCGCGCCGGGCGTGATCGTGGTCGTGTTGCGCCAGTCGACGATATCGTCGCCGGTGTTTTGCCCGTTCGGGAAACGAATGATCGAGCGGACGGGGGAAGAAACGAGCTGGTTGTCCGACGCGGTGGTCGCCGTGCCCGAGACCAGCGAGTACATCTGGCCGCCGATCGTCACGGCCGTCACCTGGCCGTCCGGGGTCGCGTTTTCGTACGAGATTCCGTCGAGCAGCGTGCCGGTCGTCTTGTCGAAGAGCGCGACGCCGTCCGGCGCGCCGTTCTGGAGGTTGTCCATCACGCCGGCGAGGGGCTTGACCACGGCATTGGGATCGATCCCCTTGACGCCCGGCGCCTGGCTGGACGGCGGGGTGTCCATGGCCAAGGCGGACCGCTTGGTCGTACGTCACAAAGTGTCCATCATCCAATTGCTGCCGGAGAGCTTCAAGGCCCGGATGGAACGGATCCCCGGCGTGGCTCTGGCGA
>JANMGF010001302.1:0-2174 GCA_031374535.1 Polyangium sp. (in: bacteria) | reverse complement strand
GCGGCGGCGGCACGGGCGGCTGTGCGGCGGCGGCCGATTGCCCGGGCGTCGACTCCGAGTGTGGCGTGCGTACCTGCAACGCGGGCGTCTGCGGCATGTTGCCCTTGAAGCAGGAGGGCACCATCCTCCAGAGCCAGAAATACGGCGACTGCAAGCGCGCCGCGTGCGACGCGATGGGCGGCATCGCCAACACCGACGACCTCGCCGACAAGTTCGACGACGGCAATCCGTGCACGCTCGACACGTGCATGAACGGCGACACCCTGCACATCAACCAGGAGCCCGGCTTCACCTGCGCCGCGAACGGCAAATGCGACGCCGCCGGCCTGTGCGTGCGCTGCAACATCGGCAGCCCCTCCGCCCAATGCGCCGCCCCGAATCCGAACTGCGTGGCGTCGAAGAACTACACGGACGTCGAGACGCTCGGCGTCGCGCTCAACAAGTGCGTGCCGGGCTCGTGCAAGGACGGCACCAAGAACAACACCGAGACCGACGTCGACTGCGGCGGCTCTACCTGCGCGCCTTGTAGCATCGGCAAGATCTGCGTAAGCCCGCTCGACTGCATGGAGGCCGTCTGCGACCCCGTCCTGAAGACCTGCTCGGCCCCCTTGTGCACCGACGGCTCGCTGAACGGCATGGAGACCTTCCCCGACTACGGCGGCCCCGACTGCCCGCCGAGCATCGTGACCGGGTCTTCGTGCGGTTCCCACGCGCACTGCCTCACGGGCGTCTGCCAGAACGCGAAGTGCGCGGCGCCGAGCTGCTTCGACGCCACGCAGAACGGTGACGAGGTCGGCATCGACTGCGGCGGCAGCTGCGCCGCCACCTGCTTTCAGCCCTGAGCCTCGACGGGAACGTGCACGTGTTGTCGGGAAACCGACGCGCATGCCGTCCTCTTGCGGTATCTTGCACGCCACGTAAAGAGAGCCCGAGCCTCCACGCCCTCACGGGCCCCCCGAGGGTCCGCGAGGGCGCGCGTTCTTTTTCGAGGACGTCGCTCGCGGGAGGTTTTCGGTTCTGGATCCAAAAAAATAGCCGCGCGCGGCGCGGGAGGAATTCTTTGCCATGAGAATCGAACGAGCTTGGATGATCGCTTGTATTTTCGGGGCCACGATTGCTGCGTCGATGGTCGCCTGCGGAGACGACCCCACGTCGAACACCACCACGTCGAGCTCGTCGACGGGCGGCGGCACGGGCGGCAGCGGCGGCACCGGCGGCACCGGCAACGGCGGCAACGGCGGCAACGGCGGCAGCGGCGGCGGCATCCCCCCCGCGTGCGTGGAGGCGGCCGACTGCACGGACAAGGGCGTCGCAAATTTCTGCGGCGAGCCCGCTTGCCAGGGGGGCAAGTGCGTGCGCAAGGCCCTGCAGGCGGTGGGCACGCCCTTCCCCTCGCAGGTGTACGGCGACTGCCTCGAGCTGCAATGCGACGCGACCGGTGAGCCTGTCTCCGCCCCCAAGGACGACGACGTTTATAACGACGGCAACGAGTGCACCGACGACGTCTGCATGGATGGCGTCCTCATGCACGTGGTCCAGGCCCAGGGTTATCTCTGCTCCGCGGCCGGCATCTGTGACGCCATGGGCACATGCTCGCAATGCATCGAGGGCGTGCAGGGCTGCTTCAGCGGCAACCAGATGTGCATGTCGGGCGTCTGCGTCGGCATCAATTGCAACAACGGGGAGAAGAACCCGGGCGAGGGCGACATCGATTGCGGGGGCAATTGCCTGCCCTGCGACGACGGCAAGACCTGCACGAACGGCGCGCAATGCAAGAGCGGCACGTGCACGGCCGGCATGTGTGCCGCGCCGACGTGCATGGACGCCATGAAGAATGGCACGGAGACCGGCTTCGATTGCGGCGGCGGCGGTGATTGCCCGCCCTGCGCCACGGACGAGGGCTGCAAGCTCCCCACGGACTGCCAGAGCGGCGTCTGCATCGACGTCTTCTGCGCCCCGCCGAGCTGCACCGACGCCGTGCAAAATGGCGACGAGGCCGGCGTCGATTGCGGCGGCGCCTGCCCGAACGCCTGCCCCTGATCGCGGGGAGGCCCGGCCGGCGCGTCCCCTGATGCGCCGGCGTTTTTTTTACGAACCCGGAGATACGCGCTTATACAACCCGCCCGAGGGCGAGATGTTTAGTGCTATTTTGTGGGTTTGCGGGCTCTGGATTT
>JANMGF010001294.1:0-19963 GCA_031374535.1 Polyangium sp. (in: bacteria) | reverse complement strand
CGGCGCGGCCGGCGCGGGCGCAGGCGCGGGCGCAGGCGCCGGGCTCGCGACAGGGGCGGGGACTTCCGAGCGCGCCGAGGCGGTGAGCGCGAGGAGCGCGAGGGCGGCGAGCGTGGGGCGAAGACGCGAGCCTTGGTGCATGGGACTTCCTACAACGTCCGGGCCGGGAGGGTGCATCCGACCAGCCCGTCCTCGTCGGTTCGACGAGGGCAGGTGTGGGCTTTCATTGTGCGGACGAGCGAGAGCTTGCTAGGGTCAAGTCAAACTCGGATCTCGCTTTGGCGACCGGAGAAGACGCGCCGTGGCTCTTCGAACCTCGACTCTTCACCTCACCCTGGGCCTCTCGTTCTCGTTCCTGCTCATGGCTTGCGGCGCTCAGCCGAAGCAGGCCGGAGCCGATGACAGCTGGGAGAAGCCGCAGACCAAGCCGTCCACCGACGAGGGCAGCTCGGGCACGAGCCCCACGCCGTCAGGCGGCGACACGGGGAGCGACGAGACGAAATGGACCGGCGCTGCGGAGCCGGCGAAGCTCAACGAGGAGCAAATCGGGCAGATGACGACGGCGCTGAAGCGCGGCGGCACGAAGGCCGCGCAATGCGCCACGGTCGTCGAGAACGCGCCGACGGGCGAGGGCCCGGTCTCGGTGACCTTCGACGGCAAGATCGGCAAGATCACGGACGTCGAGGTCGGCGCGCCGTTCGCGGGCACGCCGGCCGAGCAGTGCATCAAGCGCTCGTTCATCGGCGAGTATTGCCTGCCGTTCGAGGGTGACCCGAAGATCGTGCAGTACAAAGTGAACCTGCCCGCGAAGGCCGCCGCGGCGACGCCGCCGAAGAAGTGACGGGCGACGAATGAAGATCGCTTCGATCCTGGTCACGCTCGCGCTCGTGCTCGGCGCGGCGCCTTGTTTCGCACAGGAGACGGAGGAGGCCCCGACGCCGCGGTATCCACCCTCGTCGGTGCGGCCGAAGCTCATCGGCGGTGGACTCGCGATCACGGCGATCGCGTACGGCGTCGGCATCGTCGCGGCGACGAGCTGGCCCGACGCGCCGGGCGCAGAGGCGCTCAAGATCCCGGTCGTGGGGCCGTGGATGGCGATCGCGCAGAACAAGTGCGGCGATCCAACGGTGACCGATTGCTCGGGATCGATCTGGCTGCGCGGGATCCTGACAGCCGTCGGTGGCATCGCGCAGCTCGGCGGGCTCGGGATCGTCGCCGAGGGGATCTTCATGAAGACCGAGGCGACGGCGCCGAAGCCCGCTGAAGCGGAGCAAAGCGCGTTCATCATGCCGTATCCCATCGTGTCGCCGCACGGGGCCGGGCTCGGGATCGTCGGCACGTTCTAGCGCGCGGGCGCTCGGCGAAATGGCGGCGGCTCGGGGCCGAGCACGGGGCGTGCGGCGATCTTCCCGAGCCGATCCACGGCGACCTCGAGTTTCGTTCCGTACGCGAGCCCGAGCCTCCGCGCGGCCTCGCTGCCACCTGCGATCGGGGGCCCGCCGACGACGTCGCCCGGAGAGAGCGCGACGTGGCGGCTGACGAACGCGATCGACTCGGCGAACGAGAGGGCTGGCGCGGGAGGCGCGACGAGCTCTTCGATCACGCTGCCCACGCGGAGCCGCACGCGCGCTTCTTCGAATGAACCCGCCTCGTCCTTCGTGATCAGCGCAGGACCGAGCGTCACCGCGAAGTCACGCGCGCGCGTGGCACCGTTCTTTCGTTCGTGCTCACGCGCGACCCAGCCGAGGAGGATCGCGAACCCGACGATGGCTCGCTCTGCTTCGTCGACCGTCGCAGCGCGGAGCTCGTCGCCGAGGAGCGCGGCGATGCAGATCTCGACGTCGGGCAGAGGCTCGCTCGCCGGGAAGGGAACGGATCCTTGGTGCCCCAACAATCCACGCGCGTTGCCGAGGAGGTAACGCGGCTCGTCTTCCACGGGCGCATCCAGGAGCTGCACGAGGAGCGCTCGATCGGGCACGCAAGGCGGGAGCCACAAAAGCTCGTCGGGCCAGAGCCTCGCCTCGGTGGGCCTTTCGCCGGCGCAGAGCCGATCGTCGAGCGCGTCGAGCCCGGCGCAACCGAGGGCGAAGACACGCGCGTGGAAGTCCTCGCCGGTGGAGGAACGCTCGTCGAGCAAGGGCGCGACGTTCGTCCGTTCGAGCTCGGCGACGTCGTAAAGGCAACCGTCACGCTCGAGCGCGATCCGCGGCGCAGGCGAGGACGGTAGGAGGACACGGGCAACACGCATCGGCCGGGCGCCTCGGTGCCAGGATCGGAAACGCTAGCATCGCTCGCGGCGTGCGTCGCGGCCTGCCGGGCGGAAAATGGTGGATCTTTCTCTCGGTAGCTCACGCGTTGACGCGCCACCCTGGACGCCTAGACTGCGCCCTGGTTGACGCTTGGGAGCAACGCTTCCGTCGGATGGAGCTTGCCCCCAAACCACCCGGACGCATCGGGATGGCGTGGTTTTGCCCGAAGCGGGCAGAGCCGCCCGAAGAGCGTCCGGAGAAACGACCGAGCGCGGCTCGGAAGCGATGCGCCCACGCGGGGCCGGAGCGGCGGTTCATGAGCAAGCGGACCAAATTCGTCTTCGTCACGGGTGGGGTGGTTTCCTCGATCGGCAAGGGCCTCGGCGCTGCGTCGATCGGGGCGCTGATGGAGGCGCGTGGCCTGCGGGTCACACACATCAAGCTCGACCCGTACATCAACGTCGATCCCGGGACGATGTCGCCGTACCAGCACGGCGAGGTCTACGTCACCGACGACGGCGCGGAGACCGACCTCGACCTCGGCCACTACGAGCGCTTCACGCTCGCGCGGATGACGCGCCAGAACAACTTCACGACCGGACGGGTTTACGAGTCCGTGATCTCGAAGGAGCGGCGCGGCGAGTACCTCGGCGCCACCGTGCAGGTCATTCCGCACGTGACCGACGAGATCAAGAACCGCGTCCGCGCGGCAGCCGAGGGCGTGGACATCGCGATCGTGGAGATCGGCGGGACGGTCGGCGACATCGAGTCGCTCCCGTTCCTCGAGGCGATCCGGCAGCTCAAGGTCGAGTGCGGCAGCCAGAACGCCGTGAGCGTGCACGTGACGCTCGTGCCCTTCATCGCGTCGGCAGGCGAGCTCAAGACGAAGCCCACGCAGCACGCCGTGAAGGAGATGCGCGAGATCGGCATCCAGCCGGACATCCTGCTCTGCCGCTGTGACAGGCCTCTGTCGCGCGGGATGAAGGAGAAAATCTCGCTCTTCTCCAACGTCGAGGTCGACTGCGTGATCGCGGCGGTCGACGTCGGGTGCATCTACGAGCTGCCGATCGTGCTGCACGCCGAAGGCATCGACGAGAAGGTCACGGAGAAGCTCAACATCTGGGCGCGACAGCCGGATCTCTCGCAGTGGCACTGGGTGGTCGAGCGCTTCAAACGCCCGACGCGGGGCACGGTGAAGATCGGCGTCGTCGGCAAGTACGTGCACCTGCGCGACGCGTACAAGTCGCTCCACGAGGCGCTCGTGCACGGCGGGCTCCACAACGACGTGCGCGTCGACCTCGAGTACATCGACTCGGAGCAGATCGAACAGAAGGGCGCGGCGGAGCTGCTCGGCACGCTCGACGCCATCCTCGTGCCAGGCGGCTTCGGCGACCGCGGCACCGAGGGGAAGATCGAGGCCATCCGCTACGCGCGCGAGCAGAAGGTGCCCTTCTTCGGCATCTGCCTCGGCATGCAGCTCGCCGTCGTCGAGTTCGCGCGGCACATCTGCGGGCTGCACGACGCGAACTCGATAGAGTTCGATCGCAACGCGCCCCATCCGGTCATCGACCTCATGCCCGATCAGAAGGGTGTGCTCGACAAGGGCGGGACGATGCGGCTCGGCGCGTATCCGTGTGTCCTCGAGCGGGGCACGCTCGCGGCCGAGGCGTACAGCGCCACGTCGATCAGCGAGCGCCACCGCCACCGGTACGAGGTGTCGAACAAGTACCGCGACGCGCTGGTGCAGGGCGGCCTCGTGCTCTCCGGGACCTCACCGGATCAGCGGCTCGTCGAGATGGTCGAGCTCCGGGATCACCCGTACTTCGTGGGCTGCCAGTTTCACCCCGAGTTCAAGAGCCGCCCCCAGTCCGCGCACCCGCTCTTCTCGCGCTTCGTGCGCGCCGCCGTCGAGCGGCAGCGCGAGCAACGCAAGCCGCGGACGGAGAGCGTGAGCGGAGCCCAAGGCGCGAGCCCCGCCAAGAGCTCGTCCACCGTCAACTGACGCGCGTCGCCGTTCGAGCGAGCGAGGGCGCGGCGTCGTCGCGCTCGTCGTCGTCGGCCTTCGCGGACGATTCGATGAGCAGCGGGCAACGTTCGCCCACGTCCGCGATGAGGTCCCTGCGCAGCACGCGCTCGGGAGGACGGCGGACGTCCCACACGAGCCCGAGCTTCTCGAGCGCGCGGAGCACGTAGAAGCTGATGTCGATCTCCCACCAGAAGAAGCCCTGGTTGGCGCTCGACATGTAGTGGTGGTGGTTGTTGTGCCAGCCCTCGCCGAGCGTCAGCAGCGCGAGGAACGCGTTGTTGCGGCTCGTGTCCTTCGTCGCGTACCGGCGTGATCCCCAGACGTGAGCGAGGGAGTTGATCGTGAAGGTCGCGTGCATGAGCACGCACGTCGAGACGACGTAGCCCCACAGAAAGCCGTCGAAGCCGAAGGGGATCGTGACCGCGGCGATGAGCGCGGCCGAGCCGACCACGTGGTAACGATCGAGCCAGCGGAGCTCCGGGTACCCCGCGAAATCGGGGATGAGCTCGGTCTGCGTTCGCTGGTGGTCAAGACCCATCCACCAGCCGAGATGCGAATACCAGAAGCCGCGGCGCACGGGGCTGTGCGGGTCGCGCTCGGTGTCGGAGTGCTTGTGGTGTGCGCGGTGCGCCGCGGCCCACCAGAGCGGACCTTTCTGCACGGCCGTGGTGCCGAGGAAGGCGAGCACGAGTTGGAAGAGCCGGCTCGTCTTGAAGCTCCGGTGCGAGAAGTAGCGGTGGTACACGGCCGTGATCGCGAACATGCGCACGAGGTACGTCGCGACCGCGAGCACGACGAGGCGAAGGCTCGGCCCACGCACGAACGCGATGACGACACCCACGTGCACCGCGACGAGCGCGACGAGGTGGAGCACCTCGGTCAGCGACCACTTCGACGGAGCGACGAACGTGATGGAGGGCTTCGAAGACGTTTGCACGAGCCCGACTGTCACACGCGTTGTTCAGCCGCCCCTCTGCGTACGGTCACGATTCGGTCATGCGAAGGCGTGTGGCGCGCGAGATGCACGCGTGACGCGTGGTGCAACGCGTCGCGCGTCGTCGCCTGCGAGGCGCGCGGGAAGAAGGAGGATCGCGTGAAGGTGCGAGAGATCATGAGCACACCCGTGACCACACTCGAGCCCGACGACAACCTCGCGTACGCCGAGGAATTGATGACCGTCGAGCGCGTGCGTCACCTACCCGTGCTGGACGGCGAGGTGCTCGTGGGGCTCCTGTCGCATCGCGACATCGTCGCGGCCGGAAGCTCGATCCTGAAGACGCCGGCCGGCGATCAGGATCTCGAGATGAAGCGGAAGACAGGCAGGATCGCGCCGAGGCCGCCGCTCGCGAAGGGGACAACGAAGGTCGCAGCGACGGCGACGGCGGCACGGGGGGCAAAGGCGATCGCGTCGAAGAAGGGGATGACGACGAAGGTCATGCCAAAGGCCTCCGCGAAGGGGACGCGGAAAGGCGCGGCCACGAGGAGGACACCAACGAGGCGCAGCGCGTGAGGATCAGAGCGTGACGACGTCGATGGACGGGCCCGCGGAGACCGTGACCTCCGAGGCGCGAAGCACGTCGCCGTCGAGCACGTAGGGTCCCTCGGGCGAGAAACGCACGACGAACGAACGCACGAGGTCGTCGAAGGATCCGGCGCCGCCGATACGCTTGCCGAGGAGGACGAGCACCGCGCGGGGGCCGAGCGAGCGTGGAAGCAGAGGGCTCGCGACGAGGTGCGGCCGCTCGAGATCTTCGCCCGCGCGGTAGTTCACGCGCATGCCGAGACCGAGATCACGCACGACGGAGGCACAGACGAGCGACCAGCGATCGGAGGGGAGGCGCTGGCCGTCGACCTCGATCGTGCACGGCATGGGCGTGAGCACTTGCCGCGCGTAGGGGCCGTCGACGAATGATTCGACGAAGACCCGGCCAGCGATCCGCGCCGCGCCGACGTACCCGCGCGCGCCGTCGGCGTAGTAGAGGTCGAAGAAGCGCGCGACGAGGCCGGTGCCGAAGATGAAGCCGAGCCGCTCGTGGATCGCGCCCTCGCGGGCCTCGCGTACGCGCAGCGTGGCCCTGCGTTGCGAGGCGAGCGCGCCGGACGTGAAGAGCCGCGTGAGCAACCGCGCGGGATCTCCTTCCATGCCGAAGTTCCGCGCGACGGTCGCGACGGTGCCGCCGGGCAGGAGCGCGACGCGCGGCAAGGACGCTTCGCCGAAAGCGCGGGCGAGGGCCGTCACGCCAGCCATGAAGCTGCCGTCGCCGCCAGAGAGGATCACGAGGTCGGTGCCTCGCGCGGCGATCCGCGTGCAGACGGCGTCGAGATCGTCGACACGCGCGGTGGGATGGACCTCGGCGATCCCCGCGGCAACGCGCTCGATCTCGCCGAGGAGCGAGGGCCGACTCCGGTAGAGGCGGGCCGTGATGTTGGCGATGACGTCGATGCGCATGAAGACAAGGAAGCGCGTGCGGATCGGCCCTTCCGAGGGGCTTCACCGTCCGCGGGCGGCCTGTGGGGGAACGGACGCGATGGGCGCGAACGCGGGAATCAGGGGACGCGACTCGGCTCGTCCGAGCGGAGCCCCAGGCGCGAAGGACCTTCCGGGCTGGGCAGGGTGACTCAGCGCAGGGTTCGGGGAAAGGGGTTGGCGCGCGGCGGTCATGGAAGGCTTTGCGGGACGGGGCGAGGTCGGGTAGCTCCGAAGGACCTCGATGATCGCTCGTCGTACGCAACGCTCGCGCACCCTCGGAAGCCTCTTCATCCTCGCGCTCGCCGCCGGCTGCGGCGGAGGACCCGCACTCCGCGCAGCAGAACAAGGAGATCTCGGTGGGGCGCGACGCGCGCTCGCGACGGGACCCGCGCAGGAAGCGGTCGACGAAGGCGAGGCACGGCGCATCGCGCGCGTGGTGCTCGAACAAGAGGTGAAGGCTGCGAAGGGCGATGCAGGCGTGAGCAAGCTGAAGGAGCTGCCTTCCTGCGCCGAGGGGCTCGACGAGGCGCTCGAGGCACGCGCAGCAGGCAGTGACGAGGTCGCGGCGATCGCGGCGCTCATCCGCTTCGATGCGCGCCTCTGGGATCGGGAGGATCTCGCGGCGGCTGCGCGCGCGGCGCTCGCGTCGAAGGGCGCGTCGACCGCATGGCGCGCGGTGGAAGCGCGTGGGCTCGTCGATTACGCGGACGGCGCGCAACGCAGGAGCCTGTTTGCCGACGGGGACGAGGCTGTACGTATCGCGGCGCTCAAGGCTTCGTTCGACGCGTACGATCCGACCGACACCGAGGCGCTGCTCGAAGCGGCGCGGCTCGATCCACACCCGCCTGCACGCGCGCAGGCGATCGACGCGGTGGGCAACATCGGCGGCGACCGTGTCGTGCTCGCGTTGAAGGATCTCTTCGTGAAGGCCGACGAGGACGAGCGGATCGCGATCGTGGGCGCGTGGTCGTCGACGCGCTCGTTCGGCGCAGGCGGGCGAGGGCAGCTCGTGCGTGTCTCGCAGGCGGAGCGAGGTCTGCCGCAGATCGCGGCGTCGGCCGTGCTGGTGCGGCATCCGGGCCCGGGCACCGAGGACGCAGCCGGCGTACTGGCGCGGGCGATCGAGGTGGGCTCGACGCGCGAGCGGGTCTTCGCGATCCACGCGGCGACGCTCGACGCGGCCGTCGTGCGTGAGGCGCTCGTGAAGGCGCGGGGCGACGCGGACGAAGATGTGGCGATCGCGGCGCTTGGACGAGGTCTCGACATGGCCCCGGCCGAGGGTGAAGGCGCGCGGGTGAAGGAGCGCGCCGAGATCACGCAGAAGCTCCTGACCCTGGCGAAAGGCAAGGGTACGCGCGCGTTGTTCGCGAAGGCGGCGCTCGCGAGGGCTGGCGCGCGCGACGTGCTCCCCTTGCTCGCGGATGATGCGCGTTCGACGAGCGAGCAGGCACGCAAGGTCGCGGGCACGTCACTCGTCGCGCTCGGCGAGCTCGGGCGCGCGGCGCTGCTCGCGGTCGACGCGGACCCGCGCGTACGGACGGGCGTCGCGTGCGCGATGCTTCGCGCGAAGTAGCCGCGCGCCGCGAGAACGCTAGAAGCGGGAGACCAGCTCGAGGCGCGCGCCCTCGAAGGGCGGGAAGAGACGGCAGACGCCGGAGACGCATCGAATCGCGCCGCGCCGCTGTCCAACGAAGAGGTTCACCGTGTTCACGAGCCGGGAGAACCAGCCGTCCGTGCTCCCCGATCGGTACGTGAGCCCACCGCTCAGGTAGTGGCAAAGCACGACCTTGAACTCGTCCTCGCCGGCCCTCTCGGGCTGGCAGCCGGGGCGCGTCGAGTACTCGTAGCCGAAGACCGCCGAGAGGTGCGGCGACCAGTGCAGCGCCGTGTAGTTCTCGCCCTCGTTCCACACGCGCCCGTGCGTCGCAGGGAGGTAGCGGTTCCGGTGAAACCCTTGGAGCTGCAACGAAAACGGGCCCTTGATGTGCTTGACGAGGTCGTACCGAACGTAGCCCTCGTAGTAGAGGACGTCGGTCTCGCCCGGCGCGCGTGTCCCCAACGTGGGCACCGCGCGCTCGGCGATACGCGCGCCGATCCAGGCTCGCGCGTGCGACTTGCCCTGCTCGCCGCTCATGTCGACGCCGACGGCCGTGTCCCACGTGTCCGTGCGGAACTTGTCGTCCATCGACTGACAGAGATCGTTCGTCGGCACCTCGGTCCAGCTGCGGTAACGCCCGAGCCAGCCATAAAGCGACGTGTGGTCGTTGTACTTGAAGTTCACGTTCGCGCGGCCGCCGGTCATGCACACGTTCGGCGACTCGATCGGCTCGAGGTAGATCGGCTCGGCGGTCGGCGGCGCGCTGTAGGCGACGACGCTGTACTCGGGCGCGCTGTAGCCCGGCGTCGTCACGTCGATGTTCGAGCCGAGCGGGAAGAACTTCCGGTTGTGTTTGCCCTCGAGCGAGATCTGCACCGGCCCGAAGCCGAAGTTCGCATTCGCGTACACCGCGTACCCCGACACGTCCGGCTGTCGCTCCGTCGCCGCGCCGCCCGCGTCGATCGCGGCGACGTGGCCGTCCCGGAGCTGCTGCCCCGCGACCTCCACGTAAAGATCCCCGAAGCCCGCGAGCGATGGCACGTTCACCGATCCGCTGAACGTACGGATCTGGTTGTGCGAGCGTCCGCCGGGCAGGACCGTGAACTCGGGGAACTCGGCGTAGCAGCTATCGACGCACTTCGAGTCGCCCGTGGCGCATACGTTCCTGCACGCGAGGTTCTCCTCGGTGAAGGATTTGCGCATCAGCAACGACGCGTTCGCCGCGAACTGGATCGCATCGATCCCGCCCTCCACGCGTCCGCCGAAGATCGTGTCCTCGAGATAACTCGGCCGCGCCTCGGCCACGATCGGCCGCGCGTCGATGGTGTACGTCGTCGCGGGCTTCGCGTCTGGAAAGCCGAAAAACAAGGGCGATCCCGCGCCGTGCAGGCGCCTGCCGCTCACCTCGTCGAAGCGCAGCGGGTTCATCTGCCCCGCGAGCAACGTCGCGCCGATCCGCGCCGGACCGAGCTTCTTGTCGAGGACGAGCTTGCCGCCGCGGATCGTCGTGTCGATCGCGAGCTCGTCGATCTTGCGCACGCTGAGCACCAGCCCTCGACCGAGCTGCGCGTAGAAATCGCCGATCGTGACGTCGATCCCGGGCTGGTTGTACCCGACGTAAAGTTTGGCCGGGTAGATGCTGTTCAAGAACCGCGTGTTGAGCTCGTTGTAGAAGCGGTTCGCGTAATCGATCGTCTGGGGAACCTGGGCGTCGGGGTTCGCCTTTTTCACCGCGTCGATCTGGCGCTGCGCGACGACCTGCGCCTCGCTGCGCGTCGTCGTGAGGTAGTAGAGCGCCGAGTCGAGACGCACGCCGACGCGGAAGCGCCACCACGTCGCCTGCACGTTCAGGCGGTTGATCCACTCGCCGTAGTCGTCGTCGACGATGGGCCGCGGGTTGAACGCCCGTGGATCGTGGTTGCGGTTGTCCCAGCGGTAGTCGACGACCGTGGTGTTGGTGACGTCGAGCCCGATCGGCTCACCGGCCGGCCCTGGGACGTCGAGCGCGCTCGCCGAGGGCGCGATCGCGGCGCTGGCGAGGGCGACGGCCAGCGTGCATGCGGCGCGGCGCAAGGAGGATCCCACGCGCGCCTTCTACCATGACGCGCGCTCCGTCCGATCAGTCTGCGAGGGCCTTCTCGACCTCGGCGGCGAGGGTTTTCTCGTCACCCGCGGTGTATCCACCACGCTTGTGCACGATCGAACCATCCTTGCCGATCAGCACGGTGAACGGCAGCTCGCGCTTCGGGTTGTAGCGCGCCGTCACCACGGTCTCCTCGTCGAGAAGGACGGGAAAGATCATCTCCTTCGCGCGCACGACGCTGCTCACCTGCGCGCGTGACTCGGGCCCGTCGGCCGAGACGGCGAGCACCACGAACCCGCGATCCTTGTGCTGTTTGTAGAGGTCAACGAGGTGCGGCATCTCGATCATGCAGGGGTCGCAGGTGGTCGACCAGAAGTCGATGAGCACCACGCGGTTCCCCTTGTAGTCCGAGAGCCGCACCTGCTTGCCGTCGAGCGACGGCAGCGTGAAGTCGGGCGCGGAGGCGCCGCCGCCGGCCTTCGCGGAGGGCATTTCGCCGCCACAGGAGCTGAGCAGAAGGCCGGCGATCGCGGCGCCGAGGACATGAGCTTTTCGCGCGTTCATGCGTGCATCATGCCCCAAAGGCGCGGGGCGAGCACGCACGGGGAAGACGCTACAGCGTCCCGGCGATGACCTTCTCGAAGGTCTTCCAGTACGTCGTGGGGGGCGGACCCGCGTACGTCTGGACGATCTCCATCGTGCGCGTGTCGATGATGATGTTGGCCGGGAACGAATCGGACTCCCACAGCGCCGCGAGCTTGCCTGCCGGATCTGTCACCGACGGGTAGTCGACGGCGAACTTCTTCGCCCACTTCGTCAGATCCTCGGGCGTCGCCGGCGAACCCGAAATGCCCTCCGCGAGCGCGAGGAGGAACTCGCCGCCCATCGGCTTGTACTTGGAGTAGAGGCCCGGAAGCACCTCGGCGGCCTCGTACTGGCACGGGCCGCACCACGACGCCGAGATGACGATCGCGAGCGCCTTGGGTTTTGCCTCGCCCGGGTTGAACACCGAGTTATCCGGAAAAACCCCGTCGCCCGTGGGATTGTAGAACTCTGCAAACGAGATGAATCGCACGCCTTCGGCGAGTTTTTCCTTCGCGTTCGGAAAACCGATCAGCTCGTAATTCTGGGCAACCGATCCCTTGCTGATGCCGAAGGGACCGGCGGGATACGGGAGCGCCCACGTCCCACGCGGCAATTGCCCCGTTTGATCGGGGAACCCGGGTGTCACGTTGCCATCGCCCTCGTCCGCGCAGCCGACCCAACCGAAGGTCGCCGTCAGACCGAGAACCAAGCACCGAAAGAGCACGTCGTTTCGCATGATGCCACCGCGCCTGGAATGAGGTAGGTCCGCAAATGGTCCCCGCGGGGGTTCGGGGCGTCAAGCGCCCTCCTCGCCAATTGCCTCGCAAGGACCGGATCGGAACCAGGTCAGATCGCGTGGAAGACGGCACGTCCTACGCGCACCCACATCCGCGGACGGACGGCCTTCCGTGGTTCGAGGTCACCATGCAGCATTCTCCCGTTCTCCGTCCCCGGCGCGAGCCCGAGCCCACGCGCTTTCGTTTTGCCGCCGCGCTCTCGTTCCTGGCGCTCCTCGTCAGCGGCGCGCTCGGCGCATGCACCGCGGAGGAAGTGCCGTTCTGCTTCGGCGGCTTCGTCACCGCGGACGGCGCGTGCGAGGGGAAGTGCACGCCCGACAGCTGCTTGCCGGGCAATACGTGCGTGAACAATCGCTGCGTCCTCGAGTGCGCCGGCCACAGCGATTGCCTCGCCGACGGGACGCAGGACTGCGCCGCGGCCGTCGAGGACGACACGCAGCGCGCGCTCCTGACCTGCCAGCCGAACAACAAGCCCTTCGGCTTCGGCTTCAAGTGCCCCTTCGGGAACGAGTGTTCGAACACCCGCTCCTGCCCGGAGACGGGGAACCCTTGCTTCCTCGACCAGTGCGGCGGCGCGCCCGACACCTGCAAGCTCAACACCGACTACTGCTACGGCCGCGCGGGCTGCCTCGCCGGCAAGTGCCCCGACGGCTCCGGCTGCACCGTGCTCACCTGCCCCGTCGCTTCGTGCGTCGCGCCGCTCTCGTGCCTCTCGGCCGCCGAGGGTGACGCCGATGCTTTCTGCACCAAGCAAGATTGCAAGAGCGACGCCGAGTGCCTCGGCGGCTTCTACTGCGGCACGACGCGCGAGGCCCGCACGCTCTGCGGCAGCATGAACCCCACCAAGGGCAACACCGGCATCTGCGGCGAGTCGAACGACCCGTGCATCGAGCCGAGCACGCTCGGGCAGGGCAACACGATGTTCGAGGGCCAGCTCTGCGTGCTGCGCAAGACGTGCATCCAGCGCGACACGTGCGCCCCGTGCGACACCGACCTCGACTGCTCGCAGGTCGCGAACAGCCACTGCATCTCGCTCCCGAGCGACACCACGAAGCGCTGCGCTTCCGGGTGCAACACGGACAACGATTGCGGCCGCGCGTTCGAGTGCAAGCCCGTGAGTGAGGGCGCGCCGGACGGTCCCAAGGCGTGCTTCCATCGCTTCGGATCCTGCGCCGGCGGCGGCGGTTACTGCGAGCCGTGCGTGAGCGACGAGGACTGCGGATCGCTCTCCGGTACGTCCATCTGCTACGAGTCCACCGACGGCAGCCGCGGTTGCATCGACTTCGCCGCTTCCGGCGGACCTTGCATGTCGAACGCAGACTGCCCGCTGTCGCCGAGCGGCAAGAACGCCGAGTGCGACCTCAACCCGAACTCGAGCAACTTCCAGAAGTGCCAGCTGCTCCCGTACACGCTCGCCAACCCGCTGAACCCCAACCAGGGCGGCGAGTCGAGCTGCTGGTAACTTCGTCGTCCCTCGTGCAGGCTCACATTCCATGAGACGCTGAGCGACGCGCCGCCCGGCCGCATCACGCGCCGGGCGGCGTTTTTCTTTTGTTCGCCCCGGCCGTTTTTCCCGGCGATGAAGTGCCATAACGGAAGCGGAAGCGGTTGACGGCACCCCTTGCTGGTCCTAACAGACCGGCTGCCTCGCTGCCTGCCCCGAGGGAATTCATGGCAATCACGGTTGAATCCGCGAAGAGCGCGCTCGAAAAGGTCGATGACCCCGAGCTCTCCCGTCCCCTCGCCGACGTCGGCATGCTGGGCGACGTCGCCGTCGACGGCGACGCTGTCACGGTGGGCATCACGCTCACGACGCCCGCGTGCCCGTACAAGGCGCGGATCCAGGACGACGTGACGGCCGCGTTGAAGGCCGCGGGCGCGGCGAGCGTGTCGATCAGTTGGAGCTCCAACGTTCCGGAGCGCAACATCATGGCCGACGATCCTTGCCCCGGCGTGCGCAACATCGTGCTCGTCATGAGCGGCAAGGGCGGCGTCGGAAAAAGCACGGTCGCGGCGAACCTGACGCTCGCGCTGAACCGCCTCGGATGTCGCGTCGGCCTGCTCGACGCGGACATGTACGGACCGAGCGTGCCCACGATGCTCGGCGTGATGGGCCGGCCGAGCTCGTCCGATGGTCAGCGGTTCCTGCCGCTCGAGCGCTTCGGCGTGAAGCTCATGTCGATCGGCTTCCTGCTCGAGGACCCGCGTCAAGCGGTCGTTTGGCGTGGGCCGATGATCCAGAACGCGCTGCTTCAGTTCATGAAAGACGTCGACTGGGGCACGCTCGACTACCTCATCCTCGATCTGCCGCCGGGCACGGGCGACATCGTCCTCACGATCTCGCAAAAGCTACGCACCACGGGCGCCGTGGTCGTGACGACGCCGCAAGAGGTCGCGCTTCAGGACGTTTACAAATCGGTCTCCATGGCCCAGAAGGTGGGCATCCCCATCCTCGGCGTCATCGAGAACGAAAGTTATTTCATCTGTGACGGATGCTCCGCGCGCCACGAGCTTTTCGGCTCTGGTGGCGGGCAGAAGATCGCCGAGTTCGCGGATGCGCCGCTGCTCGGCCAGATCCCGCTCGATCCGTCGGTGCGGGAGTGGGGCGATGCAGGCACGCCGGTCGTACAAGCAGCGCCGGAGAGCTCGATCGGCCGAGCCTTCCTCGAGGTGGCGCAGCGGCTGGCGGCCAAGGTGAGCGTGCACGACCTCGGTCGTGGAGGCTCCCTTCGCATCGACCGGAGCGGCGGTCATCAGCGGTTTTTGCCAATCGTGCGTTGAGAATGTTCGCGGGCGGAGCGCTGAGACCTCGCGCGCATGCACGAGGTACGTTATGTTTTCCGTCCCCTTCCGAGCTACGCGTCTGCGCGAGGGTCGTCCCCTGACGACACGCGCCGCGAGCGCGGCCCGAGATCCCGGATGAACACGGACGACAACACCACCACCGAGGCGGCAGAGGTCCAGAAGGACGCTGCGACGCCTGAGGCGCAGCCGCAAAATCCCCAGCCCGAGGCGAGCGCCGAGGCTACCGCGGCTCCGGCCGCGTCCACTCCCTCTCGAGACGACGAAGAGTGGGAGGACGAGCAGCCGGGAGACGACATCGGCAACCGCTTGCCAGGCCCCGGCGGCGCTCGTCCGCAGGCAGCCCCTGCGGCGAAGGCCGCGGCCGTCGTTGATGCGGGTCCCGCAGCCGCCACCGGCGACGCGAAGAAACGCAAGCGTCGCAGGAAGCGCAAGGGACCGCCGGGCGCAGGTCCGACGGCCGAGGGCGCAGAGGCCGAGGGTGACGCCGAGGCGAGCGCCGAGGGCGCAGAGGGCGACGACGCGGAGGCCGGCGAGGCTTCCGAGGGCGAAGCCCAAGCCGGAGGCGAGGCCCCTGCCGAAGGCGAAGCGCCGCAGGGCAAACGCAGGGATCGGCGCAAGGACAAACAGGCCGCCGCAGCCGCAGCCCAGCGCGAGCGCCCCGCCTTCAGCGTGGGCGAAGAGGTCTTCGGCAAGGTCTGCAAGGTGACGGACCAGGCCATCTGGATCGACATCGCAGGCAAGGCGACGGGCCTCTTCGATCGGGGCGAGCTCGGCGACGAGGAAGTGCCGACCGACGGCGACCAGTTCATCGCCACCGTGCAGAGCACGGGCGTGCGCGGCGGAATGCTGGTGCTCTGCAAGGGCCAGCCGAAGCCGCTCGACGAGCTCAAGACGCAGCTCGAGGCTGCATCGCAGAGTGGTGATCCCGTCTTCGGTTTCGTGACGGGCGCGGTGAAGGGCGGCCTCGAAGTGGATCTCGGCGGCCTGCGCGCGTTCGCGCCGGCGTCGCACGTGGATCTGCGTCATGGGGCGGATCTCTCGAGCCTCGTCGGTCAGCGTCTCGACTTCGTGGTCGCGCAGTACGCGAAGAAGGGCCGCGACATCGTCGTCTCGCGCAAGCGGATGCTCGAGGAGGACGTGCGACGCTCACGCACCGAGGCGCTCAGCAAGGTGACGCCCGGCAGCGTGCACAAGGGCATCGTGCGCAAGGTCGTGGCGTGGGGCATTTTCGTCGCGTTGCCCGAAGCGGGCGGCGTCGAAGGCCTCATTCACATGACCGAGGCGAGCCACGATCGCAGCGCGCGTCTGAACGACCTGTTCCGGACCGGCTCCGAGATCGACGTCAAGATCATCCGGATCGACGACAAGGGCAAACTGTGGCTCAGCCACAAGGCCACGACCGCGGATCCGTGGGACACGGTGAAGGAGAAGTACGCGGTCGGCACGAAACACAAGGGCAAGATCGCGCGCCTGCAGCCGTTCGGCGCGTTCATCGAGCTCGAGCCCGGCATCGACGGCCTCTGCCACACGGCGGACATCTCGTTCAAGCAGATCGAGCACCCGAGCGAGGTGGTAAAGGTTGGCGACGAGATGGACGTCGTCGTCGCGAGCTGCGATCCCGGCGCGCACAAGATCGGCTTGCACCCCGCGCTGCCGAGCGGCGAAGAGGAAGAGCCGCGTCAACGCGTGCAGCAGTACAAGGCCGTGAAGGTCGCTGTCGTGCAGGCGGTCGAGGGAGGCCTCGCCGTGCGTGTCCTCGGCGCTACGGGGCGCGCGGCGCGCGGCTTCATCCCGGCGGGCCACACGGGCACCGCGCGCGGCACGGATCTCCGCAAGGAGTTCCCCGTGGGCACGAAGCTCGACGCGAAGGTGCTCGAGATCGACCCGCGCCGCGGCGAAGCGAAGCTCTCGATCCGCGCCCTCAAGGAGGACGTCGAGAAGCAGGCCTACCAGTCATACCGCGCTGGCGTCGCGCGCGAGGCGAAGTTCGGCACGTTCGCCGACCTCATGAAGAAGAGCCAGTCGAGCCACTGATCGAGCTCAACGGCTGACGATCACGCGCCCCGCGGCCACAAGGCCCGGGGCGCGTGGCCTTTTGTGCCCCAACTATTCGCGACCGAGCGCCTGCACCGGATCCATGCGTGCGGCCCTTCGTGCCGGGAAAAACCCGAACACGAGCCCGATCGCGGTGCTCGTCCCGAGCGCCACGGCGAGCGCCTGCGGTGCGAGCGTCATCGGTAGATCGAGCGCCGCGCCGAGGCCCAGGATCGCGGCGTAACCGAACGTCGTCCCCACGACTCCGCCGAGCGTCGCGAGCACGAGCGACTCGACGAGGAACTGCGTCAGGATGTCCATCTCGCGCGCCCCGATCGCCATGCGGATGCCGATCTCCCGGGTCCTCTCGGTGACGCTGACGAGCATGATGTTCATGACGCCGATGCCGCCCACGACGAGCGACACGGCCGCGATCCCGACGAGCAGCAACGACAGGACCCCGTAGATGCTGTCCTGCATCTGCTGGAACTCGGCCTGCGTGCGGATCAGGAAGTCGTCCTCGTCCCCTTCGCGGATGCGGTGCCGCTGGCGAAGGATCTCCTCGGCCTGTTTCTTCGCGCGCTCGGTCGTCTCCGGGCTCGTGGCGCTCATCATGATCGCGTCGGTCTCACCGGGACGCGTGAAGCGCACGTGGGATCGCATCGTGGTGATCGGCATGATCACGACGTCGTCCTGACTCCGACCGAAGGGCGAAGGACCCTTCTCCTCGAGCACGCCGAGCACGCGGTACGGATGGCGCCCGATCCGCACGAGGCGGCCCACGGGATCGGCCGATCCGAAGATCTCCTTGGCCGTGCCGGCGCCGATGACCACGACCTTCTCCGAGACGTTCTCGGATGACGTCGTCCATGGCTCGCCACGCACGAGCTTCCAGTTGCGCACCTCGAGGTACGCGAGGCGCGAACCGATCACCTCGGCCTTCGCGTTCTGCCCTTCGTACACGACCTGCGCTGACGCGCGCAGGAAGGGCACCGCCGCCTTGATGCTCGTCGACTCGCGTTCGAGCGCCTGGCAATCCGACTCGGAGAGCTTCGATCCACCCGCCGTGGTGCGCGCGCCCGAGGCCCTCGCCGACTGCGGAAAGACGATCAGCGCGTTCGATCCGAGGCCCGTGATCTGCCCATTGATCTTGGAGCGCGCGCCGTCGCCGAGCGCGGTCATCGTCACGACGGCGGCGATGCCGATGGTGATGCCGAGGATCGTCAGCGCCGCTCGCAGCTTGTTGCGGAGCACCGCTCGCATCGCGATCGCGATCGCCGAGAGGACACGAAGGAGGCCGTTCACTCCTGCCTCAGCGCGACGATGGGATCCATCAGCGCGGCTCTCCTCGCGGGGAAAAACCCGAACACGATCCCGATCACGGCGCTCGTCCCCATCGCCGCGACGACCGCCGGGATCGGCAGCTCGAGCGACCACCCGAGCGCTTTGCCGATCAGCATGATCACCGACGCGCCGAACCCGAGCCCGAACACGCCGCCGATCACGCTGAGCACGATCGCCTCGACGAGGAACTGCGTCATGATGTCGGCCGCCGAGGCGCCGATCGCCATACGAATGCCGATCTCGCGCGTCCGCTCCGTCACGCTGACGAGCATGATGTTCATCACGCCGATCCCGCCGACGAGCAGCGAGACCGCGGCGATCGACGAGAGGAGCACGGTCAACGTGCCGACGATCTCCTCCGAGGATTTTCGAAACTCGGCCTGCGTGCGAATCCCGAAGTCCGGATCGGCGTCGGGCGCGATCCCGTGTCGCTGGCGCAAGATCGCGTCGATCTGAGCGACGGCGCGATCGACGGTCCGCTCGTCCGTCGCGGAGGCGATGAGTTGCTGCACGCGCCCGGGTGGGCTCGGCACTACGCGCGCGCGAAAGCTGCCGATGGGCATGAGCACGCGATCGTCCTGGTCCTCGCCGAATGGAGACTGCCCCTTCTTCGCGAGCAGACCGATGATCCGGTACGGGTAGCGGCCGATGCGCACGTACTGGCCGATGGGATCGCCGGTGCCGAAGAGCTACGAACAGCTCGAGTGTCGCGCGCGCCTGCTCGAACATGGCGATGCCGAGATTGATGCACACCATGCCGATCGCATGACCGGCGTTGTCGCGAACCAGCACACTCACGGAGCGCATCCGGCCGCCGTCCCAGTTCTGCTTCTCGTACGGTCCGATCATGTCGTGCACGGAGTCGCGCTCGAGATCGGCCAGCGCCGACGCGTCCCCGATTTCCCGGCGCGACAGGTTGTTCGCGATGTGCACCACGGTCTGCGACGCGAGATCGTGCACGACGACTTCGGCGAACGGAAACAGCAACGCGGCAATCCCGTCGGCCATCGGTCCAGCCTGCGCCAGCAGGCGACGGCGATGCGTCGCACCGCGCATGTCAGCGACCTGCCACGCTGCGCAGAAACGACGACACCAGTGGCAGCCCGCGCTCGAGCGAGCTGCGCGCGTTCGCATACCCGATGCGCAGATGCCCCTCCATCTCCATCGTGCTGCCGGGTACGAACATCACGCCGGTCTGCTCGAGCAACTGTGTGCAGAAATCGCGCGACGAGATCGGCAGATCGTATTTCACCAGCGCCGTGGTACCGGACTTCGGCTTCACGTACGAGAGGCTGGGCTCCCCTGTCAGCCAGGCATCGAGGATATCGAGATTCGTTCGCAGGATCTCACGATTGCGCGACAGGATCGCGCCGCGATGCGCCAGCGCCAGCGTCGCAAACCGGTCATCGAGCATGCCGACGCTGATCGTGTTGTAGTGCCGATGAATCGTGACATCCTTCAGAAAATCCGCCGGACCCACGATCCAGCCAAGCCGCAGTCCGGCCAGCGAATACGCCTTCGACATACTGCCGGTGCTGATGCCGCGTTCATAGAGGTCCACCATCGACGTCGTGAAACCGTCGCCCTCGAGATCGATGCCGCGATACACTTCATCACTCAGCACCCACGCACCCGACGCGCGCGCGACATCTGCGATCTGCTCCAGCATCGCACGATCCATCAGTGAGCCGGTCGGATTGTTCGGATTGCTGAACACGATCAGCCGCGTCGACGGCGTAACCATGGCGCGCAGCCGCTCGATATTCGGCAGATAGCCGTCCTCCTCACGCAGCCACAGCAGCTCGACGCGCGCGCCGAAACTCTCCGGAATGGAATAGTGCTGCTGGTAGTTCGGGACCATCGATACGATGTGATCGCCAGGCCGCACCAGCGTTTCATACACCAGCGCATTCGCTCCCGCGGCGCCGTGTGTGACCGTCACGTTCTCGCGCTGCTGCGATGTGAACAGCGAC
>JANMGF010001242.1:0-3832 GCA_031374535.1 Polyangium sp. (in: bacteria) | reverse complement strand
CCTGGAACAGGTAATTGCCCGGGTGCGGGTCGGCGTTGAACATCCCGCCGACGAGGTTGCCCTTGAAGACGAACCGCCAGAGCGTGTCCGCATATCGCTCTCGCGTCGCATCGTCCGCCTCGCAAGCCTCCTCCAGGGTTTTCCCGTGCGCGCGCTCGGAGGTGAGCACACGTTTGCCCGACCGCTCGGCGATGACGCCCGGGATGCGGATCGCCGGATCACCCTGGTGCAGAGCCGTGAACGCGCGTTGCCTCCGGGCCTCGAGCTCGTAATCGAGCTCCTCGGTGAAACGCTCCCGGAGCTCGGCGAGCACGGCCTTGGGATCGAGCTGCTTCGGCCCGAGCATGGCGACCATGCCCCCGAGGACGTCGGCGTTCTGGAGGTCACTCTCCACGGCCTTTTCGATGCCGGGGTGTTGCACCTTGACCGCGACCTCGCGGCCGTCCTCGAGCCTCGCGCGGTGCACCTGGCCGATCGAGGCGCTCGCGAAAGGAAGCTCGTCCCATTCGGCGAAAAGCGCGTCCATCGGCGCGCCGAGATCCTCCTCCACCCGCGCGCGGATGGCCGCCGGGGACGAGGTGGGCGCGGCGGTGCGGAGCTTCTTCATGGCGGTCTCGTAGGCCTCGCGCTGGGCCTCGGGGACCATTCCATCGACGTAACTCGCCATCTGGCCGGCCTTGGCGGCGAGCCCGCGCATCGTGCCGAGCACCTCCGCGGCCTTGTTCGCGGCGGCGTCGGCGGCCGCGTTGCCGCGGAGCAAGCTCGCGCCCGTGCGTGCCCCGACGGCGGCGAGCCGCGCGAGCCTGCCGAGACGTCCTTCCGGGATCTTTCGTTCGTCGGTCATCGAGCCTTCGCCATCGTCATCGGGTGAGGAGGTGTGGGGGTTCGGAATGTACGGTTCAAGGCTTGTCGATCCAGCGGCCGATATCGGGGATCTGGAGCTTCGAGAGGCGGTCGAGCAGGGTGTCCATCGAATCGGACGAGGCGCAGAGGGGCCGGTGGATGGGGCGGATGAAGCCTTCGGTCGCCGCGTGATCGAGGAACGCGACGAGGTGGTCGAAGTACCCCCGTACGTTGAGCAGGCCGACCGGTTTCTTGTGGTAGTTGAGCTGCGACCAGGTGACGACCTCGAAGACCTCCTCGAGCGTGCCCCAGCCGCCGGGGAGGGCGACGAAGGCGTCGGCCATGGAGGCCATCATGGTCTTGCGCGCATGCATGCTGTCGACGACGAAGAGCTCGGTGAGGCCGTCGTGCGCGATCTCGCGGGTGCGGAGCTTCTCGGGGATCACGCCGTAGACCTTGCCGCCCTTCGCGAGCGCGCCCTCGGCGACGGCGCCCATCATGCCGACGCGGCCCCCGCCGTAGACGACGTCGAGGCCACGCTCGGCGAGAAACGCGCCGGTCGCGCGGGCGGCGTCGAGGTAATGAGGGCCGACCCCGCCGGACGAACCGCAGTAGACGGCGACGCGGCGGAAATGCAGGCGCGTGCTGTTCATGGCGCGAACATAATCCACGGCGCCGCCCGAGGCACCCGGAAATGTCGGTAACGACAGAAAGCTGCGTTCGTTGCCTTCGAGGGGATGAACTACGGGCCGACGTGGGTGCTCGGCGCGCCGTTCACGATGTCGCCGACCCAGCTGCTCAAGGCGACGCCTTGCACGTTCGTGTTGTAGTACGCGTTGCCGCCGAGGTAGGTGTGGCTCGTGCTGCTCACGAAATAGCTGCCCCACGCGGGCGACGCCTTGAGGAAAGTCTCGCGCACCTCGGTGAGCCCGGCCGTGTATTCGGCGCCGGTGAGGGCCGTCGGGAAGAGGCCGTCGATACCGGCGCAGTCGTTCTTGCCGTACCCGTAGAACTGGGCGATCGTGCTATCCTTGTCCGACGAGACGAGCCCCAGGGACGCGTCGGGGTATTTTTGCCCGAGGAGCTTCCAGGCATTGGCGAGGCCTCCGCCGTTCGGCAAGGCACATTCGACGCAATCGGCGGGCAGGGTGCCGGCGATATTGTAGAGATCACGCCAGCGCTGCTGGAGGCAGGGCGCCATGTAGGTGTCGCCCATCGGCGGCCCGGAGTCGTCGACCAGCGCGACGGGGGTCGGGCAAAACGCCTGGGCCACGCGATCGTAATTGTAGAACGCGCCGAACCCGCCCGCGCTCACGCCCGTGAGCAAGACCTCGGTGACGCCCTTCATCGTGGGAAGGATACGCTTCAGGTAGTGGCCGATGTTGGCGTACCCGACGAACGACTGGTTTTTCGGGGAGAACCCGCCCGGCACGTCGACGCCCGTCTTGTCGCCGGCGTGCACGTCGCCCGTGCAGTAGGGGACGTAGACGAAGCTCCAGTCCTTCACGGCGTTCGCGTCGTTCGTGGGGCTGAAGATGCCGTTCTGGCCGCCGCCGTTTTTCCAGTTGTCGAAGTTGTTTTGCCCGTACGATCCCGGGTTCGCGGCGCAGGAGGTGCCGTTGAAGCAGGCGCCGCCGCCCTCGAGGTAGATGACGAGCTTCGTCGAGGCGGGGTTCACGCGGATGCCGAACCCGGTGGCCGAGCCCGTGCGGCATTTCGCCTCCGGGACCGGTACCCAGGTCCATTGCCCCGGCGCTGCCTCCACGGGCGCGCCGTCGAAAGGCCCCTCCGGCGCGCACATCGGCCCGCCTCCGCCCATTCCACCGGCGCCGCCGGAGCCGCCCATTCCGCCGGAGCCCATGCCCCCCGCGCCGCCCATTCCACCGGAGCCCATGCCCCCCGCGCCGCCCATTCCGCCGGAGCCCATGCCCCCCGCACCCGCGTCGCCGCCGGTCCCGCCGCCTCCACCCACCGACGTGCCGCTGCTCGCGCTCGACGTGGTCGTGAAGAGGTCGGTATCGCCGCCGTCCCCACAGCCGGCCGCGGCGAGGAGCGAGACGAAGGGTATGGCAAGCGAGGTAAGCGAGAATCGAGGCGATCTCATGACGCCACGGTAGAGGATCGGTGTCCTCTGCTCAACGCGGATCGTGGGGGACCGTTCGGGTGGAAGAATGGAAGCCGGAGTGGAAATGCGCCCACCCGGTGGGCAGGGGCGGGGCCGTCCGAGGCAAAGCCCTTGACCTGACGCGTCTCTCTTGCTTATCGTCGCACCCTTCGCATGGCGAACGCGCGGACGCGGGCCGGATCGAACCTCCTCCTCGACGAATATTTCGAGGCGGGTGACGAGCGTTTCGTCGACGAGGTCCTTTCGCTCACGACCGGCAAGAAGCTGAAGTCCCTCGGCGAACGCTGGTTCAAAGACGGCCGTCCCTTCGCGCGCCGCGCGCTCGTCGCCTACGTCGCCGATGGCTGCGACAGGCCCCACCACCGTCCTCTCGTGAAGACGCTCTTCAAGCTCGCCGAGAAGGCGCGCGACGACGAGCTCATGGGCCACTTCATGGTCGCCTTCGACCGGCTCGTGCAGCGCAAGCTCGTCGAGAAGCAGCGCTACGACGGGGCGAGCCAGGGGATCACGAAGAGGCGCGTGCTCGTGAGCACGGGCAACCATCCGACGCGCTTCTGGGGCCGCAACGATTCGGCGCCGCACTTCTCGAAGGCCACGCGGAATTACCTGCGCCGCCGCGTGCTGCGGTACTTCCGGGACATCGGCCGCAAGGATCCGCTCCGGTACGGCAAGGCGATCCGCAAGGCGCTCGTGATCTACCGCGACGAGCACCTCGACAAACCCGAACGATTGCTCGACGCGTGGGGCCTCTTGCACGCGCTCTACCACGGCTCGCCCGTGCTCGACAGGCTCCCGGACGGCGTCCGCGTGGCGAAGGATCGATCCCTCGCCGAGCTGGAACCCGCGCCGCTCTGGCCGGACGCG
>JANMGF010001234.1:0-2065 GCA_031374535.1 Polyangium sp. (in: bacteria) | reverse complement strand
ATCATCAGGTGGTTTATCTCGTGCGGCTGCTCGAAGCCGACATCGCGCGCGGCAGCCTCGCGGTTCGCCGAAACGTCGGGAGCGCCGACGGCCTGCAGCAGACCGGCGAGCCTCGCGTCGTCGCGCATCACTCGGCCAACGTGCTCTTCAACAACATGCGCGGCGGCGTGTTCGATCGCGAGCACCACGTGTCGCCCCTGGATTTCGCGCGCTTCGTCGAGAGCCGCAATCGAGCCGTCTTCGCGACGCACGCCGCGTGGCTCTCGTCGCTCGGCGAGATGGACCATCCCGCGCTGCTCGACGACGCCGCCGCCACGGGCGATCCGCACCTGCTACGGCTTTGTTACGAGTACTTGCCGCTCACGTTCAGCCGGCGCCACGGCGATCCCAGCCGCCCGTGGAATCAGTTCTCGATTCGCGTGAAGAACGCGGACGGCACGCGGCTCCTCAGCTACGAGGGCAACTGGCGCGACATCTTCCAGAACTGGGAGGCCCTCTGCCAGAGCTTCCCCGCCTTCCTCGACAGCGTGATCGCGCGATTCGTCAACGCGTCGACGATCGACGGCCACAACCCCTACCGCGTGACCCGCGAGGGCATCGATTGGGAGGTGCCCGATCCCGAAGATCCCTGGAGCAACATCGGCTACTGGGGCGATCATCAGGTGGTTTATCTCGTGCGGCTGCTCGAAGCCGCGGAGCGCGTGAAGCCGGGCGCGCTCGCGCGTCTGCTCGAGCGCGACGTGTTCAGCTACGCCGACGTCCCATATCGCATCCGGCCCTACGACGAGCTCGTCCGCAACGCCAAGTCCACCATCGTGTTCGATCGCGACGCCGAGGAGCGTTCTGCCGAGCGCGTGGCCCGCGTCGGCGCGGACGGGCGTTTCGTGTGGGGCCCCGACGATCGCGTGCTCCACGTCAACCTCGCGGAGAAGCTCCTCGTCCCGGCGCTCGCGAAGCTGTCCGGCCTCGTCGTCGACGGCGGCATCTGGCTCAATACCCAGAGGCCAGAGTGGAACGACGCCAACAACGCGCTCGTCGGCACGGGCGTCTCCGTGGTGACGCTGGCCTACTTGCGACGTTATCTCGCGTTCCTCGCGGGTCTCCTCGGCGGCGATCGCACCTTCGCCGTCTCGAGGGAGGTGGTCGCGTGGATGGATCGGGTGCGCGTGATTCTACAAACGCACGAGGACAAACTCGACGACGACGACGCCCGCGGTCGAGCGCGCCGGACCGTGCTCGACGCGCTCGGGCGTGCCTTCTCCGACTACCGGACGGCCGTGTACGCGCGCGGCCTGTCGGACCGTATCCACGTGCCCGCGGCGGCGATCGGGGAGCTCTGCCGCGTGGCGCTCGCGTACGTCGATCACAGCTTGCGCCACAATCGCCGCGAGGACGGGCTCTACCACGCGTACAACCTCGTCTCGTTCGCGAACGACGAGGCGAAGCTCGCACGTTTGCCCGAGATGCTCGAAGGACAGGTCGCCCTCCTGAGCGCCGGGCTCCTCGGCCCGGAGGAGGCGATCGAGCTCTGCCGTGCTCTTTTTGCGAGCGCGATGTTCGAGCCCGACCTGCAGAGCTTCCTGCTTTACCCCGCGCGGCGTCTCCCGGGTTTTCTGGAGAAAAACCGCGTGAGGGAGGCCGCCGTCACCGAGAACCCGCTGCTCTCGGCGCTGCTCGCGGCCGGCGACACGACGGTGATCACGCGGGACACCGCGGGCAACGTCCGCTTCCACGCCGACTTCAGCGGCGCGCCCGACCTCTCGCTCGCCCTCGACAAACTCGCCCTCGACGTCGCCTTCACGGGCCTCGTCACCGCGCACCGAGAGGCCACGCTCGAGGTCTTCGAAGAGGTGTTTCACCACCACGCGTTCACCGGGCGCTCCGGTACGATGTACAAATACGAGGGCATCGGCTGCATCTACTGGCACATGATCGGCAAGCTCCTCGTGGCCGTGCAAGAGGTGCTGTTCCGCGCGGTGGACGAAGGGGCGAGCGGCGCCGTGGTCTCCGCCCTGATCGACACCTATGAACGCGTGCGCGCGGGCCTCGGCTATCGCCGGACGCC
>JANMGF010001184.1:0-2410 GCA_031374535.1 Polyangium sp. (in: bacteria) | reverse complement strand
ACCCGGACATCGACATCGCGCCGCACACGAAGGCGACGCTCGGGCCGACGTTCCTCGCCTTGCCCCCGGACCTCGCGGGCTCGAAGTTCTTCGGGATCACCGGCCACACGCACCAGTGGGGCAAAAACGTGACCGTGGCGTCGGCGTCGTCCGCGGACGGGCCGGACAAGAGCGTGTACGACGTCGCGAGCTGGCTTTGGAGCGAGCCGCCGACGGTGGTTCACGACCCCCCGTTCGAGATCCCGCAGGGCGGCGGCTTCCGATTCACGTGCGCGTGGGACAACCAGAGCAGCCAGCAGGTGGGCTTCGGGGAGTCGGCGAACGACGAGATGTGTTTCTTCTGGGCGTATTACTACCCGAGCAAGGGCTCACGCGTCTGCGTGCATACGAGCCAGATCGGCGGCGGGCTCGACGTGTGTTGCCCGGGCAATCAGCTTTGCGGGCTCTTGTTCTGACGAATCTTCGTTTGCCGAGGGAGAGGCCCGTGCCCGTCCCTCGGCGAACGTCCCCTCACCAGCCGCAGGTCTCGCCTTTGCTCTCCTCGCGAATGAATTTGCGGAGGGGCTCGAAGTATTCGAGGATCGCGCTCGCGTCGCCCTGGGATTCGCCGGAGATGGCCTTCATCGCCTCCGGCCAGGGGCGGCTCGCGCCCATGGCGAGCATGGCCTTGAGCTTGTCGCCGGCCGCCTTGTTTCCGTAAATCGAGCAGGTATGGAGCGGGCCCGTGTGGCCGGCGGCCTTGCAGAGCGCGCGGTGGAACTGGAACTGGTAGATGTGCGCCAGGAAGTACCGCGTGTAGGGCGTGCCGCCGGGGACGTGGAACTTCGCGCCGGGGTCGAAGTCCTTTTCGCTGCGCGGGACGGGGGCCACGACGCCCTGGTATTTCTTGCGCAGATCCCACCAGGCCTCGTTGTACTTCGAGGTCGGGGTCTTGCCGGCGAAGACGTCCCAGCGCCATTGATCGATGAGCTTGCCGAAGGGGAGGAAGGCGATCTTCGAGAGCGCCTGCTTCATGAGGAAGTTCGCCTCGGCCTTGGGGTTTTGCGGGGCGTCCTTCAAGAGGCCAATCGTCTTCAGATACCCCGGCGTGACGCTGAGCGCGAGGGTATCGCCGATCCCCTCGTGGAATCCATCGTTGGCGCCCGATTGGAGGAGGACCGGGAGCGTGTGGTAGTAGGCGTAGTAGTAGTTGTGGCCGAGCTCGTGGTGGATCGTGATGAAATCCTCCTCCTTGGGCTCGATACACATCTTGATGCGGATGTCGCCGCCATAGGTGACGTCCCAGGCGCTCGCATGGCAGACGACCTCACGATCACGCGGGCGAACGAAGAGGGAGCGCTCCCAGAAGGTCGCGGGGAGGGACACGAGGCCAAGCGAGGTGAAAAATTTCTCGCCCATCTTGACCATGTCGACGGCGCCGATCGGCTTGTCGACGAGGGCCTTCGTGACGTCGATCGAGGCCTCTTTCGGGTACGGGGTGACGAGGTCGTAGAGGTTCGACCAGTCCTGCGCCCACATGTTGCCGAGGAGGTGCGCCGGGATCGGGCCCTTGTCGCCGATCTTGTCCTTGCCGTGGACCTTGCGTAGCTTCGAGCGGACGAGGCAATGGAGCTCGTCGTAGAGGGGTTTGACCTGGCTCCAGAGGCGATCGGTGTCGGCCTCGAAGGCCTCGGGGGTCATGTCGTAGCCGGAGCGCCAGAGGGCGCCCATATCGGAGAAACCAATGGAGCGCGCGCCCTCGTTGCCGAGCTCGACGTAACGGCTGTACCGCTCGCGGATCGGGGGGGCGATCGAATGCCAGCCGGTCCAGGCCTCGAGGAGCTCGTCGTACTTGCGGCTCTTCGCCATGATGTTGGAGAGATCGTCGAGGTTTTGGCATTTGCCCGCGAGGCTCGGGGGGCAATATTTGCCCTTGCCGTAATCGGCCTCCATGGAGACGGCGATCTGGGCGAGCTCGGCGCGTTTTTTCGGGTCCGCCGGGGCAGGCAAGGTGCTCGAGAGCTTGATGAGCTTGAGCTGGCGCGCGACGTCCTCGGGCAACGCGAGGCCGTCGAAGCGGGTCGCGCCGTCGATCGCGGTGCCGAGGTAGGCCATGTTGGCTTCCTCGGCGGAGGCCGAGATCGCCGTGGTGTCGTCGGTGATGTAGGTCTTGTTGACCCAGGCCGCGCGCGCCGAGGCGGTCCAGAGCTTCTTGAGGTCGTCGTTGACGCGTACGGTGAAACCTCGCGCCTCCTCGACGGTGGGCGGTTTGTCGCCCGCGGTGGTCGGGGCCTGCGCGGCGGTGGACGTCGCCGCCGAGGCGGTGGCGGGCGCAGGCGGGGTCGGCCCGGAGCTACACGCCAAGGCGGCAGCCGTGAGCGCGAGCGGGGCGAGGAGAGAGATGGGGGTTTGGGGGCGTAGCTCGGCTTGT
>JANMGF010001181.1:0-12700 GCA_031374535.1 Polyangium sp. (in: bacteria) | reverse complement strand
GGGCAAGACGACGCTCCTGCTCACGCTGAACGGCTACCTCCCGCCCACGAGCGGCGTCGTCCGCATCAACGGCGAGGACCTCTACAACATCTACGACAACCTGCGCGGCTCGATCGGTTACGTCCCGCAGGACGACCTCGTGCACCCCGAGCTCACGGTCTTCGAGGCCGTGAAGTACAGCGCGCAGTTCCGGCTCCCGCCCGACTACTCCGAGACGGAGATCAACGCGCGCGTCGAGCAGACGATCAAGGACCTCGGCCTCGAGGGCGTGCAGAACCTCCAGATCGGCAGGCCCGAGAAGAAGATCCTCTCCGGCGGCCAGCGCAAACGCGTCAACATCGCGCTCGAGCTCGTCACCGATCCCGTCATCCTTTTCCTCGACGAGCCCACCTCGGGCCTCGCCGCCGACGACACGACCGCGCTGATCACGCTCTTGCACGACCTCACGAAGGCCACCGGCAAGACGATCATCATGACGATCCATCAGCCCGCGAAGGACGAGTACGAGAAGTTCTCGCACACGTTGATCATGGGCTACGGCGGCGTGCCGATGTTCTTCGGCTCGACGCACGGCGAGTCGTACCGCTTCTTCGGCTCGTGGAAGGAGCGCCAGGGCCAGCGCAACGACATCGACAACCCGCGCGACATGTTCGAGATGATCGCCTCGCGCGAGAAGGCCACGCACGACGCGATGCGCACGCGTGATCCGAACACGCCACGCGGCCTGGCGCGGAAGAACGCCGCGCTCGAGTGGCGCCGCGAGTACTTCAGCGAGCAGAACCCGACGTACCGCAAGATGTACACGGGCCGGCGCGAGATCGGCGCGGGGCAGGGCCAGCGCGTGATCCCCGAGCGACGCGCGACCACGAAGGGACAGCTCGGCCTTTTGCTCTCGCGTTACTTCAAGACGAAGATCCGCGACACGGCCGGCACCGCCATCATGCTCGCGCAGGCGCCGATCATCGGCATCCTCCTCGCGATCGTGTTCGGCTGGCAGGAGAAGGCCGTCCCCGCGTGGTGCCTCGGCGCGCTTCAAGAGCTCGGCAAGAAATTCGGCGGCGGCACGAGCACGGGCGACATCCTCAAGAGCATGACGGCCACGGCCGACAACACCGGCGCCATCTTCTTCCTCGTCGTCGCGTCGGTCTGGTTCGGCACCTCGAACGCGGCGCGCGAGATCGTCAGCGAGCGGGCCATCTACATGCGCGAGCGCATGGTCACCCTGGGCCTGCTCAACTACGTCCTCTCGAAGTACATCCTGCTCGCGTTCTTCTGCATCGTGCAGTGCACGATCCTGCTCGCGATCGTGTTCTTCACCCTCGGCTTCCACGGCGGAGCGCCCGCCTTTTTCCTGCAGCTCGCCTCGCTCGTGGCCACGTCGCTCGCGGCCGTCGCGCTCGGGCTGCTCCTCTCGACGGTCGTGGACTCCTCCGAGGCGGCCATGGCCTTGACACCCATCGCCCTCATCCCCCAGGTTGTCCTCGGCGGGCTCATGGTTCCGATGACGACGGTGCCCCACCTGAAGCCCCTCATGATGATCGTCCCTGCCCGCTGGGGCTTCGAGGGCTCCATCGTCCAGGAGCGCCTCGCGTTGAAGGAAGACCCGTCGTGGGTCATCGATCTCGGACGCACCGAGAGCGCGCCGGCCGACTTCATCGAGGCTGGCAAGTTCAAGTGCTCGATCGCGCAGATGGCCTCCGACAACCTGGCCGGCGGCTGGGGCTTCACGAACTACGAGACCATGTGGTTGCCCTTCGCGGTGCTCGGGGGCTTCACGATCTCCCTCGTCATCGTCCTCTGCATCGTCTTGAAGCGCCGCGATCCGGTATGAACACGTGAACTTGCGTAGTCGCCAGAAGAGCGCCATCGCCCTCGTCCTCGCGGGTCTCGTCGTCGGGGCCTCTGCCACACCTGCGTTCGCGCAGATGGTCCCTCCCGGCGGCGCGTCCCCTCCTGCCGCGGGCGCGGTCGGCGGCCCCACGATGCCCCGGCCGCTCAACTACGAGCCGCCGGTATATCCGCCCGACGCCGAGAAGGCCGGGGTCGAGGGCACCGTCACCTTGCAGCTCGACATCGACAAGACCGGCAAGGTCAAAGGCGCTGTCGTCATCGAGTCCGCGGGGAACGGCTTCGACGAGTCTGCCGTCGAGGCCGCGAAGAAGCTCGAGTTCGAGCCTGCACGCAAGGCTGACGGCACGGCCGTGCCCGCGCGTATCCTCTACCGCTACTCATTCGCGCTGAAGAAGGCCGACCCTCCGCCCGACGCGAGCTCCGGGGACCAACCCGGTGCGACGCAGGCGAGCGAGGCCATCCGCGGCAGCGTCCTCGCCAGCGGCAGCGACGTCCCGCTGCCTGGCGCCACCGTGCTCGTGAGTGGCCCTTCCGGGCAGAACGAGGCCACGGTCGACACCGAAGGGACGTTCCGTTTCGACGCGCTCCCGCCCGGCAAGTACCGCGTCATCGTCACGGCGCCTGGCTACGACGCGCTCGACGTGACCGAGGAGATCGCGACGGGCGAGGCCATCGAGGTGAAGTACCGCCTCGTCGCCACGAGTGATGGCATCGAGGTCGTCGTGCGTGGCGCTCGTTCGCCGCGCGAGGTCACGAAGCGGACGCTCGAGCAACGCGAGATGCTCCGTATCCCCGGCACGAACGGCGATGCTCTCCGCGCGCTCCAGAACTTGCCCGGCGTCGCGCGCCCGCCTGGCCTCGCGGGCATTTTGCTCGTGCGTGGCTCGGCGCCGCAGGACACGCAGACCTTCGTCGACGGCACGCAGATCCCGCTCATCTACCACTTCGGTGGTTTGTCCTCGGTCGTGCCCACCGAGATGCTCGAGCGCATCGACTTTTTCCCCGGCAACTTCAGCGCGCAGTATGGCCGCGTCATGGGCGGCATCGTCGACGTCGCGATCCGCGCGCCCAAGAACGACGGCAAGTACCACGGCCTCGCGCAGGCCGATCTCATCGACGCGCGGTTCGTCGCCGAGGGCCCCGTGCCCGGCACGAAAAACAAGCTCCGCTTCATCGCGGGCGCGCGCCGCAGCTACGTCGACACGTGGCTCGGCCCCGCGCTGCGCTCGGCGGGCGCGGGCGTCACGCAAGCCCCTGTCTACTGGGACTACCAGCTCGCCCTCGAGGCCAACCCCTCACCGAGCTCGAGCGTGCGCCTCTCCGTCTTCGGCTCCGACGACTCGCTCGCGCTCATCGCGGATCAGCCTCCGCCCGGCGAGCCTGCGATCAGCGGCAACGTCGGGTTTCACACGGGCTTTCACCGCCTCCAGCTCCGCTACGACAACGACATCGACGACAAGAACCGCTTCTCCGCGGTCGTCGCGGTCGGCGTCGATCAGCTCGACTTCGGCGTCGGCCCCTTCTTCTTCAACCTCCGCAACTACAGCATCAGCCAGCGCGCCGAGTACACGCGCCGCATCGGCAAGGGCATCACGCTGAACACGGGCCTCGACGTGCTCACGAGTTACGCCGACGCGCAGTTCCGCGGCCCTGCGCCCCCGCGCCCCGGCGAGCCCTCGGGTGGCCCCTTCTCCACGCGCCCGCTCATCGAGTCGAGCTTCGGCGGCTGGATCTGCAACCCTGCTGGGTACGTCGAGCTCGAGATAGCGCCGACGGGCCGGGCCAAGCTCGTCCCGGGCATTCGCGTCGAGTCGTTCAGCCGCGCCCAGGGCATCGACGTCTCGCCGCGCGTCAACGGCCGCGTTGATTTGACCTCCAAGTTTCCCCGCTCGACGATCAAGGGCGGCGTCGGCGCCTTCACCCAGCCGCCGCAGCCGCAGGAATCGATACCGCCCTTCGGCAGCGAGGGGCTTCGTTCGAACCGCGCCTTGCATTACGCCATCGGCGCCGAGCAGGAGTTCACGCGAAACCTCGAGCTTAGCGCCGAGGGTTTCTACAAGCAGCTCGATCGCCTGGTCTCGGCCGTCCCCGCGGCGATCGGCGGCGGAACGGACCGCCTGAACATCGGCAAGGGCCGCATTTACGGCGCCGAGTTCTTGCTCAAATACAAGGCCGACGCGAACTTCTTCGGCTGGGTCGCTTATACCCTCTCGCGCAGCTTGCGCACGCCGACCCCTGGCGCCGACGAGCAGCCCGTCTCGTTCGACCAGACGCACATCCTCACGGCCCTCGGCAGTTATCGTCTCGGCGGCGGCTGGGAGTTCGGCGCGCGTTTCCGCCTCGTCTCGGGCAACCTCACGACGCCGAACGTCTGCAATTACGAGCAAGAGGGCTGCATCCCGAACCGCGCGAACTCCATTTACAATGCCGCGGTCGGCACCTATGTCGCCATTCCGTACAGCGGGCCCTTCAGCGAGCGTTTCCCCATGTTCCACCAGCTCGATCTGCGCGTGGACCGTCGCTTCCGCTTCAAGACCTGGCAGCTCTCGCTCTACCTCGACGTCCAGAACGTCTACAACAGCCAGAACGTCGAGGGTATCGATTACAACTACAACTTCACCGCGCGGCAGTACGTGACGGGCCTGCCGATCCTGCCGAGCTTCGGCCTTCGTGGCGACTTTTGAGCGATTTTCGCGAGGAGGGCATGCAATGAAGTTTCGACGCGGTTTCCGACGGCACGTGCTCGGGGCGCTCGCCATGGCGACGCTCGCCGCCCCCATGGCCTCCACGAGCGGCTGCTCGCCCGGCTACGTGCCCTCCGATCTCGTCAATGGATTGCGCATCTTCGCCGTCACCGCGGACAAACCGTATGCCCAGCCGGGCGACGAGATCCGCTTCGACATGACCTTGTACGACGGCTTCCCCGATCCCGAAGGGGACGGCCCGCGTCAGGTGCAAATCCTCTGGATCGGCGGCTGCTACAATCCGCCCGGCGATCTCTATTTCGGCTGTTTCCCCCAGCTCTTGCAGACCTTTCAGAGCCTCGGACAAGGCGGCGCGCCTCCGCCTGGGCTCCTCGGCTTCGGGCCCACGTTCACGACGACCGTACCCGAGGACATCCTCGAAAACCGCCCCGCGCCGGACGGCGGCTCGAAGTACGGCCTCCAATACGTGTTTTTCTTCGCCTGCGCGGGGACCATCCAGCCCATCGAGCTCGACCCCTCCGGCAAGGCTGGCTTCTTCCCGTTCGGCTGCTTCGACGACCAGGGCAATCGCCTGGCCGCCGACAGCTTCGTCCCGGGATACACGCAGATCTACACATTCGAGGACGGTCGGGCGAACCAGAACCCCGTCGTCGCCGGCATGACCCTCGACGGCGCGCCCATGCCCGAGGATTTCACCGAGGCCCCGACGGTCAAGGCGTGCCCCTCCACGGTCGACGAGCGCCGGGCCGTCGGCTGCTTCGCGGGCGAGCCCTACGAGGGCTGCGCCGAGTACGAGCTCGACGTGATGGTCGAGCCCACGATCGCCGAGATCGACCCGGGCGAAGAGGTAGACGGCAAGCAGATCTTCGAGGCGGTCTGGGTCGACTGGCTCGTCGAAGCGGGCGATCTCACGGGCGGTGGCATCCGGCTCATCAGCGGCGTGACCGAAGGATACAAAGGCGAGCACCAGACAAAATGGATTCCGCCCGCGGATCCCGGGCTTTACCAGCTCTGGGGCGTCGTGCGGGACACGCGTGGTGGCTCGACGGTCGTTCAGCGCTATATCCGGGTGGAGTGACACGGATGACCGAGGCTCCCCTCCAAGACGCGCCCTCAAAGGTTCGGACGTGCTCGTGCGGGCATGGCCGGGACCACCACCTGGTCAGCGCCGAGGGCGTGTATACCGCCTCCGGGTATCTGCGCCTGTTCTTCGGCATTTCCGCGCGACCGATCAAGGTCGAGTATCGTTGCCGTCGATGTGATCGGGTCTTCTCGGCGACGACGGACCCGGCGACCCTCGATAAGCATTACTGACGTCCGCCCGGCGGCGGACACGACGCACGAGAGACCGGGAATCCCCCGGCTGGCGTATGCAGGGCCTCGGCACCCATCCTACCGACTGCGTGGAACGCAAGGTCCGGTGCCTCGCCATGAACGATCTGTCCCCCGACTCTGCCGCGCGCGCCTCCGCTCTGCTCGCCGGCCAAAACCACGTCCTGCGCCTCGTGGCGACCGGCGAGCCGCTCGGGCACGTGCTCGACGAGCTCATCCGATTCATGGAAGCCCAGAGCGGTGAGGCCATTTGCTCGGTGCTCCTGCTCGACGAGGATGGGAAAAGCCTGCACTGGGGCGCGGCGCCCAGCCTGCCGGAGGCTTTCAGCCGCGCGGTCGAGGGCGTACCGATTGAACGTCGCGCGGTCGTGATCGTCACCGACATCGAGCACGATCCCCTCTGGAAAGACGTCCGCGACGTGGCCCTCTCGTTTGGCCTCAAGGCGTGCACCTGGACCCCCATCCTCGACGCCCACGGCAATGCGCTCGGCACGTTCGCCTTTTATTATCGAACGCCGCGCGCGCCGAGCCCGCTCGACCTCGAGCTCATCGACATTTCCCGGGATCTCGCGGCCATTGCGATCGAGCGCAGCCGGAGCACGGCGCGGCTGGAGGAGGCCGTCCGGGCGCGGGACACCTTCCTCGCCATTGCCTCCCACGAGCTCCGGACGCCCATCACGACGCTCTTGCTCCAGACGAAGGCGCTGAAGCTCCTCGCGCGCCACGAGGGCGGCGTCGTTCCCATCGAGAAACTTTCGGGAAAACTCGAAAACCTGATTCGCCAGACCCGGAGGCTCGATCGGCTCGTCGCGGAGCTGCTCGACGTCTCGCACCTCGTCTCGGGCCGGATGGTCGTCGCGCATGCGCCCGTGGACCTCGTCGCCGTGGCGCGTGACGTGACCACGGCTCTCGCGGAGTCCTTCGCGCTCGAGCGTACGCCGCTCGTGCTCGAGGCCGACGGCCCGGTCCTCGCGCTCGGCGATCGCGGGCGTATCGAGCAGGTGCTGGAGAACCTGCTCTCGAATGCGCTCAAGTTCGGCTCCGGCCGCCCCACGGAGGTCCGCATCGAGCGCCGGAACGGCCGCGCCCTCGCCACAGTGCACGACCACGGGATCGGCATTGCGCCGGAGGATCAGACGCGCATTTTCCAAAAATTCGAGCGGGTCGTGAGCGCGCGCCATTACAGTGGGTTTGGCCTCGGGCTCTGGCTCTCGCGGGAGCTCGTGGAGAAAATGGGGGGACGGATCGAGGTGGAGAGCAAGATCGGCGCGGGATCGACCTTTACCATGGAGCTCGAGGCCGCATGAAGCCGATCCTCGTCATCGACGACGACTTCGACCTCGCCTCGACGCTCGCGGGGACGCTCTCCGATCTCGGGTACGAGGCCACGTATTCGACGAACGGCGCCGAAGCGCTGGCGCGCCTCGAAGAGGGCCCTCGTCCTGCGGTGATCGTGCTCGACCTGATGATGCCGCGCATGAACGGCTGGGAGGTCTGCGCGTCGCTTTCGGCGAACCCGGAGCTCGAAAGGATCCCGGTCGTGGTCATGACCGCGGCGAGCCTCGGGTCGCCGCCGCCGAGACACGCCCGTATTTGCTTGAAGAAGCCCTTCGAGCTCGAAGCGCTCATCGACGCAATCGAGGCGGCGCTGACCGAAACCGTCGAGGCCGCGGCGTGAACGGGACGATGCAGCCGTACAATTGCCTCGCCGAGCTTCGCCTGGCACGGAGATGACGAGAACGAGCCCACGAGCGACGGGCGAACACGGGCGAACGGCGATGGAGAGACCGGCCGGCGTCCGCGGACAAACGGCCGGGGAAGACCCTTCTGATCTCGGGGGGCCGTTTTCCGAATCGACGATACGACCGCTCGACGCTCGGGGGAATGCACCCCAAAGAACCGCGTGTGAAAGGTGACGCGGGGGACACGACGGGCGGACGGGCCGCTCGCGAGGGACGCTGCGTCGACGAACCTTCAAGCGAAAGGAAATGCGTCATGGCACAGGAGCAGAAGAAGGGCCAGATGACGGTCGAGGAGGCGGGGCGCAAGGGCGGAGAGACCGTCCGAGACGAGCGTGGCTCCGAGTTCTACTCCGAGATCGGCCACAAGGGCGGCCAGCGCGTCCGTGAGCTCATCGAGGAAGGCAAGCAGGCCGAGGAGCAGAGCGGCGGCGGCGGCGGAAGCCACTCGAAAAGCTGACGCTCGCTGACATATGGCTGGGGCCGCGGCGGGGCAAAGCTGTCCTGCTGCGGCCCATTTTGTGGTTTGCCCGTTTGTCAGGGCTCGTCGTCGTCGAGGGTGAGCAGATACCGCTCGAGGTCCTGGAGATCGGCGTCGCCGAGGTGGCTCGTCTTGCCGTGCTGATCCGCGCCATTCCGATCCCGGAGCACGGCGCGCAGCGCCTTCGCGGAGCCATCGTGCAGATACGGCGCGCTCTTCCACAACCCGCGCAAGGTGGGCGTATCGAGCCCGGGGAGCGGGCCCCCGAGCCTCGAACCCGAGCCTGGTCCGAGCGTACCCACGTCGTGGAGCACGAAGGCATTGCCGGCGGCGAACGTGCTGTCCGTAAAATGGGGCGGGGCGTGGCACGTCGAGCACCCTGCCTCGGCCGAAAAAAAGATGTCCTTGCCTTTCTGGCGTGAAAGCAAGAAGGCTGGATCGGTCGAGCGGTAGGGGCTCTTGCCGAACGAGCCGAGCGAGGCGACGTACGCGGCGAGGGCGTCGAGGTCCTCGGACAAACCTTCCTTCGGATCGCCGAGCGTCTGGTCGATCGTGCTTCCATGAAAGACGTCGTCCGGCAGGAAGCCAGTCCCGCCCATCGGGCCGCGGATGTCGTTCTCGAAATCCTGCACTTCGTCGAAATTGGCGCTCCAGTGCAAGGGGCCGTGCGCCAAACCTGCCCGTCCGGCGAGGGGAATCGTGTTCCGGAGTCCCTCGCCGCGCTGCGTGAAGTCCCAGACGAGGTTGTCGCCTTCGCCGTCGAGGTGGCACGTCGCGCAGGACATGTAACTCGTGCGGCTCATGCGTGGATCACGGGCTCTGTAAAAGATCTGTTTTCCCTTGAGGAGGACGGGATCGAGCGGCTCCTTGGCCACGGTCGAGATGCTGCCCTGGAAGCCGGACAAACTCGCGAGGTTCGTCACGACATACGGCCGTACCTCGCGCGAAAGGACGGAGTGGACCCAGAGCGTCTTGCCGTCCAGGCTCAGCACGAGGCCCTGCGGCGCGCTGCCCACGTCCTGGATCGAGCCCGCGACGTCGAACGAGAACGCATCCCGCACCTCGACGCGTTCGGAGCCCTGGATCGCGACATACACGAGGTCGCCCTGCGGCGAGAAGACGGCAGCCGAGGCGAAATCGAGGTCGTCGAACGCATACCGGCGGGCAGGCTTTTCGGCCGGCGCGTTCGTGGGCCCGCGGATCTCGACCTCGGCGAGGATCGCGCGCGCGGTCGTCTCGAAGCTCGTGGGTTTGCCCATCAAGAACATTCCCGTGATCGTGTTTGCCCGGAGCGCCGGGACGATGGCGCGGCCGCCGTCGGGCGAAGGGACGATCTGGTTCAAAAAGCTCGGCACGCCGCTGTTGTTCGTGTCGCTGTCGAGCCCGACGTCGGCAGGCAGGACGAGCGGCGCCCGGACCACGGGCGAGGCCGGGACGGTCGCGTCGATCACGGCCACCATCGCGCCCTCCGCGGTCGCGCGCCATCGCGTGACGAGGACCGTCCCGTCGGCGAGGGCGGAGACGCCGCGTACGTCCGGAAAAACGGGAATCCGCGCGAGCGAAACGTCGCTGCCCTCGGGCTCTACGACGGCGAGCTCGCCCGTCCCGGCGAGCGTCACGAAAAACACCCCATCGCCCCGCGGATCGGCCACGACACCGAAGGGCGCGGTGCCCGGGCCGAATTCGACTTTTCCTTTGGGCTTCCACGTCGTGAGGTCGACGAGCGCGAGGGTCCCGTCGCCCTGGCAGGTGACGGCGAGGGTATTGCCCGCGATCGCGAGGGTGCGTGGCTCGTCGCAGAGCGGGATCTCCCCCGCGAGGCTCGGCATCGTGGCGGGCATGTGGGCAATGCCGTCGCTGTCGGAATTCACGACCCAGAGGTTATTTCCCGTGTCGAGGGCGATGGTGCTCGACGTGTTCGGCCGGAGGGCCATGGGTTTGGGAACCACGGCCAAGCCACGCGTGGCGACGTTTTTTTGCCCCTCGAAGGTGATGGTGGCCCCGAGGAGGCGGCGACCGGGCTCCGCGTACACGTGACAGGCGCGGGTAGCCGAGGGTTTGGCGGGAACGCTCGTGCCATCGCCGAAATTCCACGCCACCGAGGCGCCGGCCCCGCCCTTCACGGCGACCTCGAAACACGCCTCCTCGCCGAGGTAGGCGACCGCCGGGCCTTCGATCTTGCCCACGGAAAACGGCTCGGGGACGCTTTTCTGCGGGGCTTCTCCGCACGAGAGGAGCAGGACGAAAGGAAGGACGACGCGCGCGGGTTTCATTCCTCCTCCACGTACGGCGCAGGGGGCGGCGGGAGCACGCAGGGGCCGGTCTTGAACGTCGAGCGAAATTCGGTCACCGTGGGATTTCCATTGAAGTCGACGACGCCGCCGGCGGGCACGACGACCTCGTATTCGGTGTCCGGCTCGAGCGGAGCCGCGGGCCAGAAGTTCACGATCCCCTCCTGCCCCGAGTATTGCCCCACGATGGGCGCGGTCGTCCCGACCTTGCGGACGAGGAACGAGCCCTCCCAGAGCGAACCGATATCGACGAACTCGCCGAACGTGAGGCCGATTCGCGTCGTGAGCGGCTGCGCTGTGGCGCCATCGCGCGGGTTCACCATCGTCACCTCGGGCCCACGCGTGTCGGGCGCCTCGAGGAATGGCGCAATGGCGCTGCCCTTGTCGGGATCGGCCTTGTCGTCGACGCTGAGGACCACGACGTTTCCGATCGGAATGATGGTGTCGAGGTCCCCCGTGAGCTCGAAGCGGCGGAGGAGCGAGGGGTTTTCGGGATCGGAGACGTCGATGGCCTCGGCGAAATGGCTCTCGCCGACGAACGCCACGCCCTCCTTGAGGAAAACGTAGCCGCCGTTCCCGTCGGGCGCGTGGTAATCGCCGAGGTACCTCGGCGCCTCGGGGTTCGCGATGTCGTAGATGATGACGCCGCCGCCCATCGATTTCCTGGCGTACCACGTCTTGTCGCCATTCAAATGGGCGTGGTAGGCCTCCTGCCGGACCCCCGCGCCGTCCTCGATCTCGAACGTCCCGCCCGGGATGGGCGTGGGGCGCGCCGGATCGCCGATGTCGAGCAGCACGGTGCGCGAGCCCTCGGCGGCCATGACCGCGAGCAGGTTGCCCACGGCGAAAATGGCGCCGGCGCGCAGCGGGGGGTCGAACTTGTATTTCGTGAGCGGAACGGGTTTGGCCGGGTCGGAGGCGTCGACCACGTAAATGCCATTGTCGGCCGCCGCGACGTAGACGTACGGGGCCTGCCAGAACACCGAGAGGACCACGCGCGCATACGCGTCGGGCCAGAAGACGCCCTGGAACGTGAGATCACTCGTGACCGTGGGCGCCACGGGGTCCGAGATATCCCAGAACTGGATGCCGTTCACGCCATTGACGACGGCCTTCCAGCCGTTCATTTTGGCAAACCCCGCGGCGTGGGTCTCGCGCATGAGGGGCGAAAAACTCGTGCCGACGGGCGTTGGGGCGCAGGGGTCGTCGAAACGGTACGTGGCGAGGCCGCCGCCGCCCCACTCGGGGGCGTAAGGCATGACGAGATGGCCGTCGAGCATCGTGACGGTGTTGTGATGATCCGTGTCGTCCTCGGGGCCTCCGTCGAGAAACGCGCAATTGACGCCGAGAAGATCGGTCGAATACGTCATGGCCGGTCCGCCCGGCCCTTTCCAGGACGCGGGGCTCGCCGCGCTCGCGGGGAGCGGGATCGTGGCGGGCGCAGCGCAAACGAGCCCCTCAGGCCCCTTCGGCTCATCCCCACCACACCCGGCGAGCGCGATCGCGCCGAGCACGGGCAATACGCGGCCCCATGCGATTCCACCGTAATTTTTCATGCCTCTGTCTCCCGTTCTCCTCGGGGAGAACATCGGAATGGACAGAGGGCGTCAACGGCCGAATTGGAATCGAAGCTACCGCCGAGGCGTGCCGGACCCGCGCCGCGCCAGGGCGGCCCTGCGGCTCGCCTCGCGTGCGGCGATCGCGGAACGAAGGGTGCGTTTCGTGGCGAAACCGGAGAGGTCGATGCCGAGCTCGACGATGGTCTGCGCGACGGCGGGGCGGATGCCGCTGATGAGGGCGTCGGCGCCGAGCAGGCGGATGGCGCGCACGATGCCCATCAGGTGATCGGCGGTGTGGGTCTCGATCGCCTCGAGGCCCGTGAGGTCGATGACGACGCTCTCGACCTGCCGCTCGACGATGGCGTTGAGGAGACGGTTCATGATCTCCTCGGCGCGGTTCTCGGTCATCGCGCCGACGACGGGGACGGCGAGCACGCCTTCGGCCACCTCGAGCAGCGGGGCGGAGAGCGTGAGGATCTCCTGGTGCTGGGCCTCGATGATGGCGAGCTTCTGGTCGAGCTCCTCGACGAGGATGGCCTTGGCTTCGGCCTGACGGAACGCCTCGACGGCGCGGCGCTCGACCTCGGTGGCGGCTTCCTCGAGCTTGTTCTGGGTCTCGCGGCGCGTGGTGATGTCGGTGCTGAAGCCGAGCACGTGCACCTCGCCGTTCGGGCGAACGAGCGGTCGCTTCGTCGTCTGGTACCAGTGCTCGTCGCCCGTGTGCCAGAAGACGCGCTCCTCG